>NZ_NOLI01000170.1:0-15144 GCF_002245975.1 Nostoc sp. 'Peltigera membranacea cyanobiont' 213
TGTCTGATTTTACTCTTTTTATCGAGAAAAATCCTCCGTAAAAACCCCTTTGTGACAGTTAGGGTGCGGAATGTGGGGTATAACCATCCTTATTAACATTCTCAGAAAAAACACCTTCATTTAGTTCTGTAGCTTGTCGGTAAGATCCAGGGTGATATGTAAATCCTAAAGCATTTGCTGAACCAGCATAACTAATAGAAGCAATTGTAGATAAAATAGCGAGCCAAGCAATTTTTTTAAAACTCATAATGATTTTAGTCTTTCCGTTTTTTATTCTTCTTACAGGAATTATCGAATTTTTTCCTACTAAATAACAGGGTAGAATCACTAGATTTTTGTCTTATTATCCAAAGAATATTTGAGTGGCTTTTTGAATCAATATGAGGTTAAACAAGTCATTTATACTGATAAAAAATGAAGATAATATCCATCCTTACTAGCCCCTTATCAAATTTTTGTAATCATATACACTTTATATAAAGAAACTATATTTTTACTGTTGCTCTCTTTAAGCAAAGATGAAGATAACAGACATTTCCTACTTACCTAAATATAATGCTGCTCTGGATTACTCTAGAGCAGCATTATTGCGATCGCATACGACGGGCGAGTATATTGCATTTTATCCATGAACTTATGCTGGTTTGTGATGTCCAATCTACCAGGTGTAGTGCTGGTGTTGTCCCAAAGGCGGGGGTAGTAGCAAAGGTCTGATTTTATTCTGGTTTGACTTTCTATTTCGTAATTACTGATTGTGACACATCAACGTGTTGAATGTGGGATAGATTGTAAAAAAATGAACCTAAATTGAGCAAAAAACTGATTTTGTATATTCGATATTTTGTTAAATTAGTAATTACTAATTACGGATTCCTAAGAGATAGGTAATAGTGTGAATTACACTCAAATAGAAATTGCCTTCCCTTTCGCGGAATAGTTCAAAAGCCGAACCAGGTGTGCCAAAAAATGGTCTGAGAGTCCATCCTAACTGACTGCCTACGAAAGCATAAAGAAATAGCCAAAATTTTACAATTCTACCGCGCGTCTTAGTACCTTCATTGTCTTGTTCTAAAACTATATTTGTAGCCTGATATAAAGACGAAATTCCAATAAATCCGGTTAATGCAAAGATGAATACATTGAGCAGAATTAAAAATTGGTAATTATTGGTGGTAATTAAGAAAAACAGAGTTATTGGTGCAAAGCTAAATAAAAGTACGCTCGTAACTGAAACAGCAGTCAATACTAATGCTAAGTGCTGTGCAAAAGTCCGCTTGGAACCAAAAATAATATTAGCAAAGAACAATGTCGGGATACAAATCAGGAGTGTAATTAAATAAAGGGCTGGGAGTTTAATGGCAGAAGACAAAGCTTGCATCCAGCTATGGTATGCACCAATGATTCCGCCATAAGCCGCGAGAAATAAGGAACTGCAAACCAGCAGAGAAATGATTTTATTTGGTAATCTCGTCCCTTGGCGAACTTCCTCTAGAAATCCTTGGCGATCGCGCAGGAATCCAATTAGCACTGCAAAGTATTTTATTCCTGAAGATTTCCGTTCAATCATATTCGCCTCACAGAGATATTATTCAAGTTTCATCTGAGTAATCACCGCCAGAACCATACTTCCAGGCATCGATCAAACGATGCCAATAATATTGTTGTTCATTTGGTTGATTATTAATCCATGTTTCTAGCATTGGACTTAGCGAGAACAAGGCAGTGTAGACACCTAAATTACTGTAATGTAACATCCAATCTAACAAACTTGCCACACCTACTTGCGGAACGATCTTGGCAACTATTCCCGGATGAGATAAACCAGTTTTTAACAATGTTTGCGTTAGTGCCGAAAACTGTACTATATCCTGTAAAAATGGTTTTAGCACTGGTGTCCCCAACTGCTGCATTTCCTGAAATACTGCTGAGAGTAGTTGGTTAATTTGATCTGGGGCAATTTTTTGATTTACACTAACACTCATCGCCTTTTGAAACAACCAAGTAACAGTCAGACTTGGCTGATAGGGTTGCAGCAGTGTTAAGGCTTTTGCAGATAATTGTTCTGTTTCTAGTGCTTCGTAAATGCCATAAGTTAAACGCTTCAGGTGACGCACCATTGCCCCAAAACCACCAAAACTCAAGGGAGATTGACTACCACTGCTATCTCCCACTGGTAGAATGCGATTCCAAGGGGTTTTTAGCGGACTTTGGCGATGGGTGGGAAAGAAACCAAACAAGGCCCGTTGAAATTTCAGCTTGTTCAATTCCACTCCCTGATATTCTGGTAGGAGACGCAGGTATTCCTCAAATAAAGCTTCTAAACTCAAGCGTTGGGGATGTGCATCCATGTAAGTAAATAAGTAAGTTGTTCTACCATCCCTGGCTGGGAAGGCTTCCCAGAAGTACTGACATTGATTTTCCAAGGATGTAAATGATAATAACAAGTCGCCTGAGTTATTTTCCAGAAAACCTTGGGCGCAACTTCCCACAACTAAGCACAGTGCATCTGGTTTTTTGCCTTGGCGTGCTTGTTGGCTGATGGGTGAAAGATGTCCCATCGCGTCGATTAATAACCGAGTTTTGAATTGGTTATTTACCATCACCCCATCTGGATGAACCATTGCTTCGGTAAAGGGTGTGTTTTCTAACAACTTTCCACCAACGGCGAGAAATCGGGTTTTCAATGTAGCCAGCAGATAAACTGGATCTACGCCGATATTCAAAACATCCTCTACCCAAACTTCTGTACCGCCATCAAAACTAACTCGCGCTGGGTTATATTGAGTGGCGATCGCACTTGATAATTCTTCCTCAGTCAGCAAGTTCAATTCCACAAATACATCTAGTTCTTTGCGAGAGATATTCCATTCTTGTTCCCTCCCCTGCAAAACTCCCCGTTCCATCAATGCCACCCGCAGCCCCTTCACAGCTAAGGCGCAACCAATTAAAATGCCCAAGGTACCACCGCAGATAAGTACATCGAAGTCTACAACGCCTAAAGGTTGTTGATTTTCTTTAACTAACTGTGGTGTGGGTGCGGTGTTTTCTCGCACAGATGTAAGGATGCGATCGCTTTGACGCAATCCTCCTAAAACATCGTTTGGTAATTGGGAAAGAATTTCTTCGGTTAAAGACATAGGGTTTAATGCCAGCAGAGTTACTAGTATCGATCGTATCTTTGCTGGAATTAAACCTTTGTCCCAAATCGAATAATTTTGCGATCGCAGGTAAGCCTATAAATATCCCTTTCAACACGGTGATGGCTGTTTTTGCAGTCTTTTGCCTAGTCTTTAATTCTTTTCAATTCAACTCTTCCCTCATCCTAGTGTGTAGATATAAGCTTGTCTCAGCCGCCTTACCATCTCTCGGCGTACCTCATTTTGTACGCGATCGCCACGCCGCCAGTGTTCTAACTGAATATTATCAACGTAGAACCTGACAGAAAATTGCATACCAGAACCTTGGATATCAGTTAACTGAACTTGTGGCTCTTTCCAAGCAACATTAGATTCTTTAAAACTGTCATTTAGCCATTCTACAACTTTTAAAGAGTAGTCATCTAATCTTGTTTCATCTACACCTGGATTGGAAATTTTTTGAAATAATTTATTTAACTTAATTTTGAGAATGTCAATTTTTTGCTCCCATTCATCGGGCAAAATACGTTGATCTTCAAATACTAAGTCAGGGTCTTCTAACCAAGTTTTATACCATTCTCGGATTAAAAAAATTAACTGTTTTCTAGATGAATTTTGTTCTTCGTCTAGCCAGGATTTTACCCGTTTACCCTTTCTTTCTGTGATAATTACCAGCCCTACAAGATTCAATATCTCTAGGTAGCTTTGCTGGATATTTTTCAACTCTTCTGAAGTCAATCCACCCTTCTCTAACTGTTTAATTTGTCTAACAAAAACCTCAAAGGATTCTTCAATCTTCTCTATGTGACTATTCACCTCTTTTTCAACTAGTAAACGCAAACGCCCTGCTTCTTTTTTTGACAGCTTATCTCCCTCGGCTTCTTTCAATGCCGCAAAGCTTTCCAAATACTGAATTTTCTCATCGATATTGCCTAATGTGTCTGGATGTCCAATGATAATTTGCCGCAGAATATTTGTTGCTACCACTGCATCTGCATCTACTCTGACTGACACCTTAATTGTATAAGCGTAGTGAGTTGTAGGACGACTGAGGTTGATGATATTTTGACTTCCCAAAGATGTATTTGGAGTATATACTTCGCAATGTTCGTTAATCAGATATAGCTTAGTTACTCGGATACCGATATTTTTGATAATTGCTATTGAACCATTTGGCATAGCGATAACATCACCAAATTTAAAGGGCGTATCAACTAACAATACCAATCCACTAAAAAAATCGCTTAAAATATCTTTTACTGCCAATCCTAAAACTACAGTGATGCTACCTATGGCTAAACCGATTCCAGTTAAATCAAATCCAAGGGTGCTAAAAAATAGAGATATCCCAATTAAGTAAATTATGACTGGGATAAAATTTTGTAGAAGTGGGATTAATACATCATCCCATACAGCCTCAGTTTTCCGTGCGTAGTCTTTCAAGTAGGAAACTACTGCTTCCGTAAACAACAGAGATATGGAGTAGGTGACAGTAGCAATTAGTAAAGCCGTAAGTCCTCGATCGATCCAATCTATGATTCCTCCCGATCCTAGTTGGGTCAGTGAGAGTTTGAGATTAGCAAAAAGAAAAATAGCTATAGCAGGAATTTGTAAAATGCCAAGGATAAGTAGGGCTGTATCTTTTTCTGTTCGGCGAAAAAACGCTCGCAAAAAATAAAATAATAATATGTAGAGTATGAAGCCAACAACTATAAATGCACCAAATGTGTAGAAAAAATAACTAATTTGTGTACTCGTTGGTAAGGTCGGATGTACTTGTGGTACTAACGGCACTTTTGATGTAGATTCCGCCGCTTGGGCGATAAGGTTATAAATCATTGGTATTTACCTTTTCTTTTGCAGTCAAATTAACCTTCTAAACGAACAGGAATTGTAATCGTTGAATCAAGATGTTCGTAAATATCTTCCCAAGAACGCTTTCCTAGTTTCACTTAGTACAGTTTTGCATAAAAGCTTTGAGGCAGTTCTTGCTGGAAGCAGGAGATAGAAACTCTTTTCATCTGATTTCTTGTCCTACATTTTATACCTAAGTAGAACGACTTGAAAAAAACAAACTATGTAAAGTAATGTAATTTTAGCGAAAATCAGTTCGTAGTAAGGACTTTAGTCCTGATTTGAGAACTAAAGTTCTCACTACAAACCTTTAATTATTTACCCTGTTCTACTTACCTCACTTACTTACAAATTGCTGTATCATTTGATGATATACCAAATACCGTTATTATTTTGACGTAAAACCTGGTATCTTTGCTCAACAAATTCCAGCATTTTGGGAAAATTTTCTTTGATTATAGTCTGGGGTTCATAATCGATAAAGATATAAGGAGGTTTTGATGAATCTAACTGCTCTATAAGTCTTGGCCATTGTTCAGGCAAAAAATATTCAAGTGCCCAACCACGTAATATTGTGGCTTGAATCCGACCAGATAAGTAGTAAATAGATGGATCTCCAGCTACATAAATATCACCAGGAAGACTTCCTGACTGAGAGATAAACTTAGCCTCTGAATGAAGAGATGGATATTTTTTTCTAAAAACAGTCTGATATTTTAATCGTGTATCTTCAGTTAAAGCAAAGTTATTGTCGATCAGGGTAACAGTCTTTTTTATCAGAGTGGATGATAAAGGTAATAACAATAAAAATATGAGTAAAATTGTCGGGAGTAAAGACCTTAATTCTTTTAAAGACTCCCATAATATATCTAAACCTTTAGTTGCTAAAATCCCTATGGGTACAAACAATAGTAAATAATGGTATTCCCACAATGCTGTTCGTTGTAGAATAATAACACCCAAACCAAAAATGCACCAAACAAAAAGTAGCAAAGTCAATATATTCTTAGACTTGTGCAAGGATACATATACTGCAACAGCAGCCATTAAAACTAAAGGGTAAAAATTCTGCAAAAACCATTTTATTCCCAAAATCAACTCAATTTTATGAAACTCGGCATTAGAAACAATAAGGGGTGGATAGATAAAAAATGTTTCATACACTATTGAAAAACTATTAACCCAGATAAAATAGCTGGCAACGACTAAAAGAGGAAATATTATTCCTATAAAAACTGGCAAGCAAGTCTCTATAAATATTTTTTTAATTTTCTCTCGTTTAATTAACAGAGAATACATAAATATAGTCAGCCAAAACGAAAGTAAGATAAGCAGAAGGAGTAATTTAAATAGGAGGACAATTCCCCCAATAAATCCTGACATTAAAAGTAGATAAAATCTTTGTTTACCTTCATTTTTAAAACACTTAAATGTTAGCCACAGACAAAGGAATAAAGGAAAGCCAACCAGTGCTTCTACTTGAGTAAGCTGCCAAGCACCTGAAACAATATAGTAAACACCAACTGTTAGCAAAGGTACTATACTTGCAATTATTTGATGCCGAAAATAGCTTTTTAGAGTTAGCTGCAATATTATCGAAAAAAATAACATGTAAATAAGTTCAAAGGCATGGATGCCAATCTCATCAAAACCAAACAAAGTACCTGCTAAAAAATAAAAGCAGAAAATTCCCGGCTGCTTAATATCCCAAAAATCACGATACAGTACCTTTCCTTGTTGCATTTCCCAAGCACCTAGCCTAAAAAATGCTTGATCTCCGTCAAACGGAAAAGGTAAATGCACAAGACCAATTATCACAATAATAATCAAAATTATAAAGTCAATTTTATTTAATTTAGCAATACGAATCATGAAATTATTAATTTAAATCTAAGTGAATATATTGCAGTAGTTAATATCCTAACAAGATAACAGCAACTATGTAGCTTCTTCATCAATTATGATGTCGAAAAGCTCTAATAGCGAATAGCTATGAGTCTTTTGGTACTTAATTTTGTTCTTAACTTTGCTATGTTCTATCACACCTTTTAGACTTTGCAAAGGCTTGCGGTGTAATCGAAACCCTATCTTTATATATTGCTTTAATAAGTAGGTGGGTGTGAAAAAACTCAACTATGTAAAGATAGATAGAGCGGTGCAAAATCTAAACCATTACTTTGATAAATGGTGAAAGGGTGCTTACTAACGTCCAAATATCAAGCAAGTAGTTCAAAAGTGATTTTGCAGGTCTTTTTCGCAATCGAGTTGTTTATCAAGAACAGCTATTGATTACTATTTAACTGATAGCCCATCATAATAATGTATATCGGTAAGTGTGTGTCTCAAGTATTAAGGGACTTCCAAAAAATAAAATATACAGTAGGGTGTGTTAGGCGAAAGCCGTAACGCACCGAGATATCTGGCGGTGCGTTACGCTGTCGCTAACGCACCCTACAAAATTGGATATTTTTTTAATTGGAAGTCCCTAATGTGGATATAGACACAGAACAATAACTTGTATTACAGGAAAGACTGATGGAACGTTCAAAAATAATTGCTATTCTTACAGGTGCGATTTCAGTGATTTTAGCGATCGCTTACCTGATCTTAGTCCAACTGCTGGACTACCGGGACATGAAACCTGCCCCCATCAGCGAATTTGAGCAAGCGCCTGCAATTATTTCTGTTTTTTGGCAGATTGAGAAAATTACTGAAGTGTAAATGATACTTCGCTGACTTGTTGAGACGCAACTGATTGCGTCTCTTCTCATTTATGTCAATAAATAAAAACTAATGATGACTATTGAGGAAACCAACAGTTAATTCATAGATAAAAAATAATAGCTATTATTCATTACTCAAATAGTCGATTGTATAAGAATTAATTAGAGTAAATATCTCAAATTTCTTGAGATAATTAATTACATTTTGACATATATAACGGTCAGCTAGTTTCTAGGCTGGTACTGTTAAGTAGGAATTAATCCAATTACTTTGGGCTTTATTGATATTTAGGTCTTATTATTGACAAAATGACTCAAGGATTTAGCTGGCACGTTTTTAAATCCCTCACAAATCTTGTTATTTTACAACTACCCATTGCGTCACAGGTGCCATTGCTCGCCAGCCCAAAAATTTACCAATAGGTTCAGCCCGTTGAATGGCAACACGAGTCAAATCGCCACCGACTTGTTCATGCCATTGAAATAAAGTTTGCTCGCCCTCTACTGTCACGACATTTGCCACCAAACGTCCACCCGCCTGCAATGCTTCCCAACAAACGTCAAAAAGTCCTGTTGCTGTTACCCCACCGCCAATAAAAATCGCATCTGGTGCAGGCAAGTCTTTTAAGATATGGGGTGCTTTCCCTTCAATAATTTGTAGACTTGGAGTACCGAGAGTTGCAGCATTATCGGCAATATATAGTAGTCTAGATGAATTTTGTTCGATCGCGATCGCTCGACACCGAGCATTACTCCGCATCCATTCGATAGAAATTGAGCCGCAACCCGCGCCAATATCCCACAATAATTCTCCCGGTGTGGGAGCCAAAGCTGCTAGGGTGATTGCCCTAACTTCACGTTTAGTTAACTGTCCATCGTGGTGGTAGGCGTTATCTGGTAATCCTGGTAATCTTGGTAAAGGGATAACCCCAGCATCAGCAATACAATCAACTGCGATCGCATTCAAAGCCGCAATTTCAGTTTCACTCCAAGATGCAGCCGTACCTGACACAATTCTTTCATGAGTGCCACCCATGCGCTCCAATACGGTAATTTTACTACCACCATAGCCACGATTTGTCAAAATTTCGGCAACAATGGCGGGTGTGTCCTTTCCTTCACTCAAAATCAACAGCCTAGCTCCCGCATAGATGTAGGACTGGAGTAAGGAGGATGGACGACCATTCAAACTCAAAGTTTCCACCTCAGTTAAAGACCATCCCACCCTGGCACAGGCGAGACTGAAGGCTGAAGGTGCGGGGATAATCGTCATTTCAGAGACGGGAATTCGCCTCATCAAAGTTACACCAATGCCATAACACATGGGATCGCCGCTTGCAAGTACGCAAATTGATTGACCCCGACGCTGAATAATTTCGTCTATAGACGCGCTAATGGGGGATGTCCAGACTAGTTTTTCACGTCGATCGTCTGTAGGCAGCATTGCCAAATGGCGATCGCCTCCGACAAGTACTTTAGCTTGAGTGATTAGGGAAAGAGCGATCGCGCTTAACCCCTGCAACCCATCTTCTCCAATGCCGACGATAGAAAGCCATTTCTCTGTCATGCTAATTCGTGATTAATTTTCTCGGCGATTACAAACAAGTAATCTCCGTGATTGTTTTCATATTTATTGACAATATCTGTGATGCATCCTGTATTAATATCTGTTGCTAGCCTTTGACACCCTGCGGCGATTTCTTCTGGTGAAGCTAGCAAAGCAAATGTAGAAATTCCAGAACGGATATTTTCATCTAAATATATTTCAGGACGATATTTACCACTATATAAAAATAGGTCTTGCAAATTTTCTGAAATAGAATACGGTTCGATATTTACTGAATTAAAACCTGCCTCCTTGAGAGCATATCTCACCTTTTCTAAACTTGGCATCTGTTCAGCAGATTTATGTATAGCCTCTGGAAAATATTCGAATAACCAATATTTACTCATTTGCTCTGGTGTAGCAGTAAATAACACAAAACGACCAGCCGCCAGGACACGATAAATTTCCTGAAAAGCAGGAGTTAATGCAACAAAATGATGTATCGCTAGCGTGCATAACACACCTGAAAAAGTCTTATCTGCATAAGGTAAAGCTTCAGCTTCGGCAACTTGCCAGGCTACAATATTACTCTTATTTGTAGCAGCATCAATCATCTTTTTTGACTGGTCTACTCCATGCCAAATACCACCACTTTTTGCTAAAGCTAGCGTGTAATTTCCAGTGCCACATCCCAGATCAAGATATGAAGCATCTGATTTTACCTGAAGGTGAACAGCTAATCGGGCAGCAATTTCAGGATCGGCGCGACGAGTCAAATCATAGCTTTTGCCAATTTGCTCATAAATAGCCATTTATTGAATTTCTCACAATTTTTTAAAATAGTGAACAGTTTTGAGGGTTATAGTAAGGAATTTAGTGCTTGAAAAATAAGGAATTTAGTCCTTACTACGAATTTGATAGCTGATAAGCTAATCGGCATTTAAGTTGCATAATTAGGGCGGGCAAGATGCCCACCCCACAAGATATTGAGCAAATTTTAATATGCAAAGCAAATTAGCTGTTAAACGAGTGCGGCTGTTGCTTTCACAGCAAAAATCTGCTCAATCACATCTTCTACTACCTTATCTGGGGTAGAAGCACCAGAAGTAATTCCTACGACAATTTCACCATCTGGCAACCAGTTTTCTGTAGTCATTAATTGCCCATTTAATTGTCGATGTTCTATAGAATCTCTTGATTTAATCCGTTCAACAGTATCAATGTGATAAGAAGGAATTCCCCGCTCAAAAGCAATTTGTTGCAATTGAGTAGTATTAGATGAATTAAATCCACCAATTACTACCATTAAATCTAAATTATGTTCCACTAATTCCAACATTGCATCTTGGCGTTCTTGGGTGGCATCACAGATGGTATTGAAGCTTTGGAAATGCTGATTTAACTCGGTGGGGCCATACTTCTGCAACATAGTCCGCTCAAAAAGTTTGCCGAGTTGCTCAGTTTCGCCTTTAAGCATTGTAGTTTGGTTAGCAATGCCAACTCTTTCTAAATCTCGATCGGGGTCAAATCCTGCTGAACAAGCTTTAGCAAATTTTGTCAGAAATTCTTCACGGTTTCCACCATTAAGAATATAGTCAGCAACATAATTTGCTTCTTGCAAATTCAACACAATTAAATACTTGCCAGCAAAGGAACTAGTAGCGACTGTTTCTTCGTGCTTATATTTACCGTGAATTATTGATGTATAATCGATTTTTTTGTGCTTTTCTACTGTATTCCAAACTTTAGATACCCAAGGACAAGTTGTATCAACAATTTTGCAGCCTTTATCGTGAAGGATCTGCATTTCTTGAACGCTAGCCCCAAAAGCAGGTAATATCACTACATCCCCAGTGCCAACAACAGAAAAGTCTTTATTCTTTCCTTCAATGGGGATGAATTCAACTTCCATCTCCTGCATTCGCTGATTTACAGAAGGGTTGTGGATAATCTCGTTAGTAATCCAGATGTGTTCTGTGGGGAAGTGCTGACGAGTTTCGTAGGCCATGGCCACAGCCCGTTCTACACCCCAGCAAAAGCCAAAGGCTTGTGCTAGTCGGATTGTCACATCACCCCGTTGCAGGATGTAGTTGCGATCGCGAATTTCCTGAATCAAGTTACTCTGATATTCAGATTGCAACTGCGTGGCAACTTCCGCTTGATGACCAAAGCCCTTGCGATTGTAATTTTCTGAATGTTGCAGGCTGCGCTTAAAAGCTTTTGTATCCATTAGATTTGTCTACTTCAACCACTATTTTTTATTTTCTCGCGCCAAGCCGCGATTTATACAAAGTTGTATTCAAAGATATTACTTCTTTTTGTCCTTTAACCTTTTCCCCCCGAAGGCCGCTGAGACTGGGATTTTAATTCGATTTCGCTATAAATCTGCAATGCAGAACGCCAAACTATATACCCTTCAGGGCTTAAATGTAAGCCATCAGTAGTAAATTCACGGCGGAGATTTCCTTGTTTGTTGGTAAATAGGGGATATAAATCGAGATATTTGACACCTTTTTTGGTAGAAATACTTTGCAGTTGCTGATTTAACCCCTGAATGCGGCTATTGGCAACAGCTAACAGTTTATCTCGTCCTTTCCAGGTTGCTTCCTCTGCTGCATGTGGCAAAATTGATTGGACAACAATTTCCGCTGTGGGATGTGTCTTTCGGAGGTAATTGATAATTTGCCGTTGATTATCTAAAATTTCTCCATCGCTTATCCCCCGAATTAGATCGTTAATGCCAATCATCACAAAAATCACCTCTGGCTGGGTGCGGTCAAATATTTTCAATCTTTTCAATAGGCCATTGCTGGTTTCCCCAGAAATCCCTTGGTTGAGCCAATTTTTGCCTTCGGGTAATAACTCAGAGGGAAACCACAAACTCAGAGAATCTCCCGCCAGGATAGTTAAATGCGGAGTTCGTTGATCGGCTGCTACCTTGGCTTCTTGCTGGAGGATATCTACCCACTCTTGGTAAGTGAGTTGGTGACGGCGACCCAAATCAGGTGTAGCAATTTTGGTTGAGTTGTTTAGGCTGATTGGTTCTGGGGATGTTACTATCCCAAAAAAAGCGGCCAATCTCTGCTGTTGCCAGATTAGCAGAATGACCGCCAACATTAGGATGCCGTTGGTTAACAGCGAGAAAAATGCCCAGATAGGAAAGGTTTTAAAAGAAGTAGACACGACTAGCGAAATTTACCAATTGTTTGAATCAAATTTTAACGCTAGCGATCGCAAATCAGCCCAATTTTGGATTTTTCTTTCAATCCCAACTCCCACCTTTTGTACAGATGCGATTCATCGCATCTCTCTTTACTAAGTCGGACGATCGCCAAACTCGGAGTTGTAACCTTCTTCACCGTGTTCGTTGATATCCAAACCTTGCAATTCAGCTTCCTCTTTAACACGCAGTCCGACTGTAGCATCAATCACTTTAAGAATAATCCACGTACCAACACCTGCGATCAGATAGGCAACGGCAATTGCTACTAGTTCAACTCCCAATTCACCCAAATTACCACGCAGTACTCCGTCTTTACCTCCCCCATTAACTTGAGTTGTGGCAAAGATGGCCGTTAAAATTGCCCCCACTGTCCCACCAACACCATGCACGGGAAAGGTATCTAAAGCATCGTCAATTTGCAGCTTATGCTTGAAACTCACAGCATAGAAGCAAACAAAAGCGGTGATGAAACCAACTAAAATCGCTGATAGCGGTGTGACAAATCCGGCAGCGGGGGTGATGCCGACTAAACCAGCAACGGCTCCTGTAGCTGCTCCCACAGCTGTTGGTTTACCCCGTAAAACTGCTTCCAAAATTAGCCACATTAAAGCTGCCGCCGCCGCCGCCGTATTGGTGGCAACAAAGGCTGTTGTTGCTAAATTTGTTGTTAAGTTCCCAGAAGTTCCACTGGCAACAGATAAGGCACTCCCAGCGTTGAAACCGAACCAGCCAAACCAGAGTAAGCCAGCACCCAGCAAAATGAAAGGAACGTTGTGCGGGGGGCTAAGGCGATCGGGATGGGTTTTCCGAGGACCAAGAACGATCGCTGCTACCAAGGCTGAAACGCCAGAACTAATATGAACTACTGTGCCACCTGCAAAGTCGAGGGCACCTAATCCACCGTACAAACCCAAGAATCCACCTTTCGCCCATACCATGTGGGCTAGGGGGGCGTAAACTAAGGTTGACCACAGCAACACAAATAGCGAATAGGCGCGGAAACTCATCCGTTCAACCAGCGCCCCAGAAATTAAGGCTGGGGTGATAATGGCAAACATCGCTTGATAAATCGTGAATGCCTGGTGGGGAATCGTTCCGGCATAAGAGACGACATCAGCATATTTGGGGTCTCCTGCTTTCAGGACATCTTCATAAGGCAGATGCGGCAAGTAGCCTTGAGTCTCTAAACCGACACCGTTCAACCCAAACCATTGCAATCCACCGATGAACGGCAACCCTGGTGCAAAAGAAAGACTATAACCCCAGAGAATCCAGGTAACTCCCACGATCGCCATCAACACAAAGCTCATCATCAATGTGTTTAGGATATTGCGCGATCGCACAAATCCACCATAGAAAAACGCTAATCCTGGTGTCATTAACAGCACAAGCGCTGCTGAAATCAGCATAAATGCCGTATCTCCAGTATCAGCAGCAGGCACAGCAGCTGGTGTTTGGGCAAAAGCATTGCCCATCAGCGGCCCTCCCAAAAAGAGTAGGGTGATAACCCCAATCATCACAACTTTTTTCAACACTTCTTTTTGTTCCTAAACACCAATAATTTGTATACTTAACTACATTTGATTACTTTTGTCCGCACATTTTTGTCTTTAAAGTTACTTAAGTGGAGTTTTCTGGAAATGTTAACAAAAATATAATCCTGATTATTAAGTAGGTCGGCGCAATTAAAGCTAACTGGCAAAGTCTCTCATTTGTCATTGGTCATTAGTAAGGGCTTTAAGCCTGTTTATGTTTCGTAACATTTTTGGGGTTTTTCGCGTTAACTTACTTAGTTGCCAAGATTGAAATCAGGGTATGGTGATGCAATTTACATCTTTTTTTTTGAAGAATAGCATTTTCTTGAACCGCTACAAAATTACCAATTTTTAGTTACCTACTATTACAAACCAAGATACTTGTGAGATTTTACAATATTTGTGAATTCTCAGAGAATTTACATAAATATGTTGTGAATTATCTTTATATCTTTCGCATAAGCGCATTTATACTTAAATAAGTGCGCTTATGCGATTAGTAGCAAAAAAAACTTTGCGATTTTGCGTGAGGTTATTATCTGTTTAAAAGGGAATACTATAAAAGTTATTGGTCGAAAATAATTTAGTACTTTTACTTAAGTTCTGGGTGCAAACATGATAATTGAAACACCTACCAAAGCTAAACAAGCTCCTATTAGTTCGTAGCGGTCTGGAGTTACCCCGTCTACCTTCCAACCCCAAAGCATTGCCATTACAATAAACACACCGCCGTAAGCTGCATACACTCTGCCAAAATTTGCCGATTGGAGAGTTGCAATCACCCCATAGAAAGCTAAAGCCATTCCCCCCAATATGCCCCACCAAAATGGCTTGTCTTCACGTAACCACAACCAGATTAGGTAGCCACCCCCAATTTCAAATAAACCAGCCCAGAAAAAATACAGCAGAGACTTAATCATTACGATCGATTTTTTAATAAGGTCGAACTCAGTAAAATTACGCTAACGCTTTTAACTAAACTATTGTCATTAATTAAAGTAAGTTTGTTGAACAAATTGGTTACTGGGGATTGGGGACTGGGGACTGGAGACTGGGGACTCGGTACTAAGGAATGGGGAGAAACAAGATAAGGACTTCTTTTTTAATAATTCCCCCTAACCCCCAA
>NZ_NOLI01000171.1:0-15074 GCF_002245975.1 Nostoc sp. 'Peltigera membranacea cyanobiont' 213
ATTTTTAATTTACGGCTTGACGACAACTACACCATAAGCTTCTGGGGAAAGATACTCTTTGGCTGCTTGCATCAAATCAGTTGCATCTTGACTCTGAATATAATCTGGGTAGTTAAAGGCGGGTTCTAAATCTCCCACTAAGGAATGATAGTAACCATACAACCCAGTGCGATCGCTTGGTGTCTCGTTGCCAAAAATAAATCTGTTCGCTACTCGCCGCCGTACACGGGCAATTTCTGACTCTGTGACTAACTCAGTATGGACTTTGCGAATGTGTTGAGCGATCGCATTCTCTACTTCAGCTAAATTTTCCACTGCACATTTAGCTGAAATATAAAATGTCCCTTGCAGCTGATTGCTCATATTGCTCACAGAAATTGAAGTAACTAATCCCCGTTCTTCTCGTAAATCCCTCACCAACCTTGATGTCCGTCCATGTCCCAAAACTCCTGCTAAAACATCCAGTCCATAGGTGCGATCTAACTGCGCCATTCCTGGAACCCGCCAAAGCATCAATAGCCTTGCTTGCTGGAGACTTTCATCTGTAAATTCTCGACGGACAATTTCTGTAAATGGTGATTCAGGGTTGAGTGCTGTTAGCGGATAGCTAAGGTTTAGCCCGTGGGGATTGGGGATTGGGGAGTACTGAGTTTTATTGGCTTTTGTAAATCCTTCAGCAACGATCGCAATTAATTCTTCCACAGGTAAATTGCCCACAGCTACAGCAGTAATTGACTGGGGTTGATACCAAATATCATGAAAATCCCGCATCTGCTGGGGTTTAAGTTCAGAAATTACCGATTCTGGCCCCAATACCGCCCGACGATAAGGTAGCTCACTATAGGCTGTCTCCATTGCTCGGCGAAATGTCCGCCGTTGGGGATTATCCTCTGAACGCCTAATTTCTTCTAAAACTACTAATCGCTCGCGTTCAAAAGCATCATCAGGAATACTAGCATTTGATACTACATCTATTTGTAGTGGAGCAAGCTGGGCAAAATCTTTGGGGGCAGTGGTTATATAGTAATGAGTATAGTCTTGGCTGGTAGCGGCATTGGTAACAGCACCCCGTTCTTCAATTCGACGTTCAAACTCACCGCTAGCCAGTCGTTCTGTTCCCTTAAAAATCATGTGCTCTAAAAAATGAGCCATACCGTTAATGGCATCAGATTCTACGGCTGAACCAACTTTAATCCATAAGTTGAGGTTTACAGCTTCAACTGGCATTTGCTCCGCAATGATTGTCAAACCATTGGGTAACTGATGCAGTGTTGGGCTATGAAGAGGAGTAAATTTTCGCAGGGTTGAAGTCATTGCTACTTGTGTGAGGAGCTATGTTACTTCTTTATCTTATCCGCGACAGAAAATCTATATAAAAATACCTCTCCCTGAGAGAGGTTCGGCAAACTAACGAGAGTAAGGATTATTGAAGGTTTCCCAAGCAGCAATAGTCGCTTTTTGCAGGCGAAAACTTAAGTCTACGAAGTCTTTCATCAATAAGTGCCAGTTTCTCTCAGCTTCATGCTGAATTATTGAAAAAACGAACCGCATACCCCTGCTGTGAAGCAAACTACGCGCAGCGTCTCGTTAGAGAAGGACACAAAGAGAAGAAGATTTAAAAGGGTTTTTACGTCAGTTCCTTATGTTCCTTATATTTATGCCAAATTGGGATGCTCCCCCCTATACTGATAATCATTAGTCATTGTTAAGGGACTTCCAACAAATAAATTACCCAATCTTGTGGGGTATTTTTTTATTTGGAAGTCCCTAATGTCATAAATGACAAATGACTAATGACAAACTAATAAGCTTTTGTTGGCAGTTGTTGCTCTAATTTCAGCAATGCTGCAACTCGCACCTCTGTAGCAGGGTGACTAGAAAACAAGTTACCCATAAACTGTCCAGAGATAGAATTGATAATTAATAAAGGCTCATAAGCTGGATTTGCATTTAAAGGCATCTGCTTTGCTGAGGCTTCTAAGCGTTGTAATGCCCTGGCTAAGGCGCGGGGATTACCAGTTAATTTAGCAGATCCTGCATCAGCAGAAAATTCTCGTGTGCGCGAAATTGCTAACTGAATAATAGTTGCAGCTACTGGTGCAAGCATTACTGTTAATAAAACACCCAAAGGATTACCACCTCTGTTGTTATCTCGCGAACCACCGCCAAACCATAAGCTGTAACTCACCATTTGCGCTAGGAATGAGATAGCACCAGCAACAGTAGCAGCAACGGCTTGGGTGAGGGTATCACGATTAATAATGTGCGTCAGTTCGTGGGCGATAACGCCTTCGAGTTCATCCTCTGGTAAGATATTCAAAATGCCTTCGGTGACAGCCACAGCAGCGTGTTCTGGATCGCGCCCTGTCGCAAAAGCATTAGCACCTTGGCTTGGAACAATATAAACTTTGGGCATGGGGATGTTAGCGCGATCGCTTAATCTCTGCACCATCCGATAAAGTCCTGGCGCTTCCCCTTCACTCACTGGCTGGGCGCGGTATACTGCCAGCGCAATCTTATCTGATTGATACCAGGAAAACAAGTTGGTGACTGCTGCCAAGCCAACTCCAATTATTAAGCCACTGGTACCACCAATTACCCAATAACTAATTGCGATCAAAAGACCACTTAATGCAGCGAGCATTGCAGCCGTTTTCAGTTGATTTGTCATATTTTCGCTCTCCTGCTAATGCTGTATAAATTTTCTAGAAAACAGCACTAAATATAAGCCACGCTTTGATTGTATCTAGCTCAACGGAGATATATGGTACAGAAAACCTCTCAGAGAAGTACGGTTTTCCCACTTAACTTTTATCAACATTTAGTTATTTTTGATACCATAAGTCCTAGCTGAAAGGTTCGTTTTTATAGATAATAAAAACACATCTATCTAGAGGATTAATTGTTTATATATCAGAAGTTAGAAGCAAGTATGATACATCCGGCTGGCTACACCTACGTCATTAATTGAGATCCGCCTATTGGTTTATATAGTTAAGGCAAAAAGGACGATCGCCATAGCAAAGAGATTAATGTTACTCATTTATATATTCATCCTTAAATACAACCAACTTTCTGATTATTCAAATAATATCTAAAGATTTTTGATATTAGTTCTCTAGATAGATCGGGAATTTTATAGACAAACTTTAATATGAAATAGTCAAAAACAAACAAGGCAGATTTCCACGAAGGAGAAATTCAATGACTAACATTATTGCTTGGTTGGTTTTAGGTTTAATTGCAGGTGCGTTGGCTAAGTTATTTTATCCAGGAACCCAAGGTGGCGGTATTCTCTCCACGATTGTACTAGGAATACTTGGAGCTGTAGTCGGTGGTTACTTGGGTCAAGCTTTACTCGGAAGTAGTTCAGCCGCCGCCGCATCTGTAGGAGCTTTGTCCCTTGGAAGCATTTTATTTGCTGTCCTTGGTGCTATGTTATTGATTTTCCTTTGGGGTATACTGACTCGTCGGGCTGTGTAATAACCTCAAATTAACTGACAATTTTGGGAATCACTTCTAGCTGCAAAAAACCGATAAAATGACATTAGATAAAGAGCGAATAACTGTAGGAGTGTTCGCTAGATGTTCAGATGCACAATTGGCACTTCAGGAACTGAAAGCTTCTAATTTTCCAATGCATAAGGTTTCTGTAATTGCCCGGAATGTGGAAGAACAAAGTAATATTGCTGGTGTTGAAGTTAAAGAACGCACTAGCAATACATCTGGAGAAGATGTTGATGAAGTCTTCAATGGTGGTGCTTTAGGCGATCTTAGTGGCTTATTAGTCGGTCTAGTCCTCTGGGTAATTCCTGGTATAGGCCGAGTTATGATAGCCGGAGCAGAAGCAACAGCGATCGCTACTACCTTAGCAGGTGGTTTGCCTAGTATATTCCTAAATTTAGGAATTCCTAAAGAGGAAGCACGGGGTTATAGCGATCTCGTCTGTAAAAGTTACTATTTGCTGATAGTAACTGGTATAGACATAGAAATCCGTCTTGCTAAGAGGATTTTTAGTCGCCGCGATATTCAGCAACGAGGACAACGAACTGTTTATGAGCCATACTTAACCCCAAATAGTCGCTATAGACACGCTATTGGTGTTTTTTATACGGGCCAAGACACAGAAAGAGTCCTTACTGAATTGAGAACTGCTGACTTTCCGATGAGTCAAGTATCAGTAGTTGCTAAAAATAGAAGCAGTCTAAGTGATATTTGTGAAGGGAATCTCAGGAGTTCTCAAGATAACTACACAACTCTGGGAATTCCTAACGATCTAGTTAGATATTATGACCAGCAAGTGGCCGTTGGTCATTATTTAGTAGTAATAAAAGGTACTGATATTTACATAGCAGGTGCAAGAGCCATTTTAGAAAGTAACAAAATCCAACATTTTGGTATATACAGCCAATCTGAGCTTAATGCAGCTAGAAGCGATCGCCAGACTACAAACTTCTAGTTAAATATCAATTTATAATGTTATATAAAATACATGTGAGCATGATTAGAGATTGTTTTTTGAAACTTTTGTTTTCTACCATGCCCCTTGTAAGTATGTCGGCGCAATTAAAGCCAAGCTAACTGGCGACGGCTGTCCTTGGTCAGGGCTTTAATACTATTTACGTTTCGCAACATATTTGGTTGATTTATATCATCTTACTTAAACATAATCTTCCGGTTAACACGTATAGGAATATACAACCATAGTGATTTCGAGCCACTATTTATATAGGACTCCTATTTGCATCTTGTTCAAAAATCAAATAGGAGTCCTATAGTGTGCAGAGGATGATGACATTGGATGATATCGTATTATGGTTCGCAATCAATAAATTGTGCTTTTTGGACTTTGCAGAGTTTTGGTATTACTAGGTCAATGACTGCAATCATAAAAACCACCATTTTTAGTAAAGTCTAATGTATGTTAAATTTATAAATAGTCTAAGAGAAAGTGATTAATATTCACCGCCAAATTAAATTAACAAGTAAAGTTGTTACTCCTTTTGAAGAAAGTTATGCTACCTAAAAGTTTAATGTTTGCTAAATTATAAAAATGCTAGAGAAGAATATTTATATACTTATATTTAAAATCAAATCAAATCAAATCAAATTTGTAAAAGGATTAAAATGCGATCGCTCGTCTTTAGCGTCCTAAAAACTAGCCATATTCGATGATAGCGAAATATCTTACATTTTTTTTGGATAGTAAAAAAAAATCATAATAGAATTAATTTTAATACCTGCCTGGAATAATGTTGAACCGTTTGAAGATTGGAACCAAGATTGGAGTAAGTTTTGCCCTGAGTTTGGCAACTCTGACCGCCATTGGTCTAATCTCCTACCAAAGTACCAATGAGCTAATTAAAACTTCACGTAAAGAAACCCATACATATCAGGTGCTAAGTCAGCTTGAAGACCTCAACTTGCAATTGACAAATGCTGAAACTGGGCAACGTGGTTATATTATTACTGGAGAACAGCGTTATTTAGAACCTTATAATGCTGCTATTGAAGTACTCAATCAAAGAGTTAAGGAACTTCAGAGATTAACGTCAGATAATCCCAACCAACAAAATCGGCTTGATATTTTGCAGCCACTACTAACCAACAGAATGGCTGTAATGAAAGATGTCATTGAGCTACGGCAAAGCCAAGGCGTGGAATCTGCTCAGAAAGCTATCCTGACAGACGAGGGTAAGCAGATGATGGATCGGATTCAGAAAATTATCAAGGCGATGAAAGCTGAGGAGAACGTACTGCTAAAACAGCGCTCTGACAAAGCACAAGCAGCCGCCCAGCAAACCCTCTCCAGCGTTGTCTATAGCATTCCCTTATTTTCTTTAATCTTAGCTTTGCTCGGATTTTCCCTGACCAAAGATATCTCACTCCCTCTAAGGCAAGTTTCTAACTTAGCAGACAAAATGGCGGAAGGGGATTTATCGGTGAGTTTACCAGATAGCGATCGCCTAGATGAAATTGGCGTGTTGACGCGCACCTTCAACCAGATGATTACTAATCTGCGAAACACAACTCAAAAAAATTACGAGCAAAACTGGCTAAAGTCTAACTTAGCTGAATTTACCCAGATGCTCCAAGGGCAGCGCCATCTGGAAAGTGCAACTAGCTTAATATTGTCGAATTTAGCACCGCTGGTTGGGGCATCACAAGGCGTTTTCTATGCGATGTCCTCCTTAGACGACCAGCCAGTACTGAAGTTATTAAGTAGTTATGCTTACAAAGAGCGAAAAAACCTCGCAAATCAGTTTCGCTTGGGCGAGGGATTGGTGGGACAATGCGCCTTAGAAAAACAAAGAATCCTCCTCACAGAAGTTCCTAGTGACTATATCCGCATCAGTTCTGGCTTGGGGGAAGCACCACCACTAAATATTATTGTCTTGCCTATATTGTTTGAGACGGAGGTGAGTGCAGTAATTGAACTTGCTTCTTTTGGGTCTTTTAGCCATTTGCATCTGGCATTTTTAGAGCAATTGAGTGAAAATTTGGGAGTATTTTTAAATAACATCGCTTCACAATTGCAAACCCAGCAACTACTTGAAGAGTCTGTTGCTTTAACAGAAGAACTGCAAACTCAGCAAGAAGAACTACAGCAGAGCAATCAACGCCTAGAAGAGCAGGCGCACGAGTTGGAAGAATCACAATTTCTGGTCAAGCAGTCTAACGAAGAATTACAACAATTAAATGAAGAGCTAGAAGAAAAGGCAGAATTGTTAGAAGTTCAAAATCGGGAAGTTGCTCGCAAGAACCAGGAAGTTGAACGAGCAAGACAGTCTTTTGAAGAAAAAGCTGAACAACTGGCATTGTCTTCCAAATATAAGTCAGAATTTCTGGCGAATATGTCCCACGAATTACGGACACCGCTAAATAGCTTGTTAATTTTAGCAAGACTGTTATCAGATAATTCTCTTAACAACTTGACCGATAAACAGGTAGAGTACAGCCGGACTATTTATTCGGCTGGCACTGATTTGCTGGAGTTGATCAATGACATTCTAGATTTAGCAAAAATTGAGTCGGGTACTATGTCGCTCAATATTGAGCAAATTGCTCTTGCAGACTTGGAAACATCTCTAGAACAGACTTTCCGACAAGTAGCCCACAATAAAGAACTCAGTTTTACTATTGAACTGGATGATAAGTTACCTGCGACAATTTCTAATGACTCCAAACGTCTGCAACAAGTACTGAAAAATCTCCTAGCTAACGCCTTTAAGTTTACTGAAAAGGGAGGTGTGAAGTTAGAAATTAGCATGTCTTCTGATAGAACCCAAGTTGATAATCCCATGATTGCTTTTGCCGTTAGCGACACGGGTATAGGCATTCCAGACGAGAAGCAAAAGATTATTTTCGAGGCATTTCAGCAAGCAGATGGCACAACCAGCCGCAAGTACGGCGGGACTGGCTTGGGTTTGTCCATCAGCCGCGAATTGGCTCAACTGTTGGGAGGGAGAATTGAACTAGTCAGCCAAGCAGGGCAGGGAAGCACCTTCACTCTCTACTTGCCCAAGCGACAGGAAAAGAATGGTCAAAATACTCTTACATCCCTGGAGCCAACACCAACCACTATCCGCAAAGCATCGACGATAAAAGAAGAAGTGCCTCTGGTCGAAAGCAAACCCACAACTGTGGACACTTCTCCATCTGCGAAAGTATCTACTACCTTCCCCCACGAAATTCCAGATGACCGGGAAATAATTCAACCGGGCGATCGCGTTTTGCTAATTATCGAAGATGATGATAAATTCGCCCGTATCTTATTAGATATGGCACGGGAGCAGGGTTTTAAAACCATTGTTGCCTTACAGAGCAAACAAGGTCTAGTACTCGCGCAAGAGTTTAAGCCCGATGCGATTATGCTCGATATTTATATGCCAGAAATGGATGGTTGGACGGTTCTGGATCGTCTCAAGCACAAGCCAGATACCAGACATATACCAGTACATATACTTTCTGTGGATGAAAGACAGCAACGGGGATTACAGCTAGGAGCGATTACCTATCTCCAAAAACCCGTTTCTCCAGAAGCGCTAACTCAGGTATTGACTGATATTAAAGGCTTTATTGAGCGTCAGGTTAGAAATCTCCTGATCGTAGAAGATGACCCAGTACAAGCCCAAAGTATTATCGAACTGATTGGTAATGGTGATGTCCAGAGTACAGCAGTGGGTACGGGGGCAGAAGCGCTGTTGATTTTGCGATCGCATCACTTTGATTGTATGGTACTCGATCTCGGTCTGCCCGACATGAGCGGGTTTGAACTAATTGAGCAAATCAAGCAAGAACCTAGGCTGTTGAAACTGCCGATCATCGTTTACACCGGCAAAGAACTCAGCCGACAAGAAGAAACCCAACTGCGGGGATTAGCAGAGACAATTATTATTAAAAATGTGCGATCGCCAGAGCGGTTGTTAGACGAAACTGCTCTATTTTTGCATCGGGTGCAAGCAAATTTGCCCCCACCAAAGCGTCAGATGCTAGAGCAACTACACCAAAACGATCCGGTGCTGACTAATCGGAAAATTTTGATTGTAGATGATGACCTGCGGAATATTTTTGCCCTGACCAGCTTTTTAGAAAGCTATCAAATGCAAGTACTGTTTGCCGAAAATGGCAGAGATGGCATAGAGATGCTGCAAACTAATCCTGACATTAATATAGTCTTGATGGATATCATGATGCCACAAATGGATGGTTACGAAACCACCCGGGCCATCCGTCAGCGACAACAGTTTCGATCTCTACCAATAATTGCTTTAACTGCCAAAGCTATGCCAGGCGATCGCGAAAAATGCATCGAAGCTGGAGCTTCTGACTATATCACCAAACCTGTAGATACTGAGCAACTGCTTTCACTACTCCGGGTTTGGCTGTATCGGTAAGGGAATGGGGAGAGAAAGAGTTTTCTGTAATCTCAGGACAAAAATTTGAGGTATTTAAAAACCCACACGTAACCAATTAAAGGGTACAGTGTGGGTAATTGATACCTATAAAGATAACGTAAATGACAATTTAGCGAAACATACTACTAACTGAAGTATCTTCATGAATCCGCCAAATGGTTTCTCCTAAGAGATTAGCCACTGACAGCACCACTAGTTGAGGAAAACGATTACTTTCTGGTATGGGGATCGTATTGGTGACAATGACTTCCTCAAACAAACCACTAGATAATCGCTCCATCGCTGGTGGAGAGAATACCGCATGAGTTGCACAGGCATATACCTGACGCGCTCCTTCTTCACGCAGTAATCGCGCCCCTTCTGCGATCGTGCCGCCTGTGTCGATCATGTCATCGACCAACACTGCCGTTTTGCCTCTAACATCGCCAATCACATTTAACACTTCTGCAACATTATGTGCCTGACGACGTTTGTCAATAATTGCCAGTGGCGCATCATTCAGTTTTTTGGCAAATGCTCTCGCCCGTGCTACACCGCCAACATCAGGAGAAACAACTACAACATCGGGCAGTTGTTTGCTTGCTAGATAATCCAGCAATACTGGCGAACCATAAACATGGTCAAAGGGGATATCGAAATAACCTTGAATTTGCGCCGAGTGCAAATCCATTGCTAGAACCCGGTTAGCACCAGCTTCCACGATCAAGTTAGCCACCAGCTTGGCGGTGATTGACTCTCGTCCTGCTGTTTTGCGATCGGCACGAGCATACCCATAGTAGGGAATTACTGCCGTCACCTGTCGCGCAGAAGCTCGACGACAAGCGTCAACCATAATCAATAATTCCATCAAATGATCGTTCACAGGTTGACAACATGGCTGGATTAAATAGACATCACAACCACGAATTGATTCTTGGATTTGAACGTAAAGTTCTCCATCCGCAAATCTTTTGCGAATCATTGGCCCCAAGTCCATGCCCAGATAACGAGCGACTTCTTGAGACAGTTGGATATTGGCAGAGCCAGAAAACAGCCGCAGGCGATGATTCTCAGTCAGTCCTGTTGCAGATGGTTGCACTTTGAAAGTTGCAGAACTGAGCACAGCAGATCCTCTATGTGCATTCATAGTAATATTATCATTAGAGATTTAATAGATTTAACCGAGAAATTGCCTAAAAAAACACTTGCGAGTTTTATTGAAGCTTCCATACAAAATTAAAACATCTTTCCATAAAACGATAAAACGATCGTTCGCTAACTATCTAATGTTCTTGGCAAGCAAACTATTGATAGCTTAGGGGGCATCCAATCCGTCCACTAGGTCTATAGTTCAAGTTTTTTGGGGTGAGGTAAATAACCCCAATCTCTCAAAGATTGGTGTGATAGATTGCTTATTCTAACTACCTCATTTATAAGTGACAGTAAAGCATTTACAACTTAAGTAATATTAAAGTTTGTTTTTAGATCCGTGTTGAACGCTTGTGGCTAAGTGTGCGACACGTATCTAATTATATTCTACGATCCTAGCGGTAAATAAATAAACTGGGAGACTTAATTTTTAGTTTGAAGCCAGAAGCCGCACCCGAACGGTACTATTAAAGTCTTAAACCTTTTGCCATCAGTCTTTTCGGAGCGGATAACGTCGATAAGTCTTTCTTTAGGATTTGACTTCCGTCGATCTTGCTGGT
The DNA here is from genome assembly GCF_002245975.1 of Nostoc sp. 'Peltigera membranacea cyanobiont' 213. NCBI lineage: Bacteria > Bacillati > Cyanobacteriota > Cyanophyceae > Nostocales > Nostocaceae > Nostoc > Nostoc sp. 'Peltigera membranacea cyanobiont' 213. The sequence continues at coordinate 10,607 of NZ_NOLI01000171.1, forward strand.
CTAGTCTCACTAAAATATTTTGTAAATATGACAGGATGCTTAATCTACAATATATAGTTGCTATATATTTGTAGCTAAAAATTTTAGCAAATCACCAAGCCAAGTTTTGCAACACAACCGTATTTGATGGCTAAATCAATTATTTCAACAAAACGCCTCAGCAGTCAGTTTATTAGCTGGTTGCTTGAAGAAAACAGACCAGATAAGGAAGGATCGTACCGTCGTAAGGAAGAAGCACATCGCCAGCATTCTTGGTGGCAGGTCATGTGCTTGACTGGTGTAGATTATTTCTCAACCCTTGGCTATCAACCTGGTATTGCAGCACTGGCTGCTGGCGCTCTTTCTCCTATAGCTACCCTGATTCTAGTTTTGCTGACGCTGTTCGGAGCATTACCAATCTATAGACGTATTGCTGCCGAAAGCCCTCATGGTGAAGGGTCGATCGCAATGTTAGAGCGTTTGCTCCCTTGGTGGCAAGGTAAATTACTTGTGCTGTGCTTACTTGGCTTTGTGGCAACCGACTTTATTATTACCATTACCCTATCGGCTGCTGATGCTACAGCCCATATAATCGAAAATCCGCTGATCCCAGATTGGTTTCACGGTCAGGCGATCGCAATCACCCTAGTATTAGTTGCATTACTAGGCGCAGTTTTCTTGAGAGGTTTCCGAGAAGCAATTGGAATTGCAGTCGTGTTGGTGGGAGTTTATTTGCTGTTAAACTCCATAGTCGTTAGCGTTGGTGTGTATCAGATTTTAACTCACCCAGGAGCGATCGCTAACTGGCATACGGCACTTTTTGCCCGCCATTCCAACCCTTTGATCCTAATTGGTATATCTCTACTCATATTTCCGAAGCTAGCACTAGGATTGTCAGGCTTTGAAACTGGTGTTACCGTTATGCCTCTCGTCAAAGGTAGCAGTAGTGACACTTCCCAATATTCCAAAGCACGGGTTCAGAATACACGTAAGCTGCTGACTACTGCTGCTCTGATTATGAGCTTCTTTTTGCTCACCACCAGCTTTATAACCACTCTACTGATTCCAGTTGCAGAATTTGCATCTGGGGGCAAAGCTAACGGACGAGCCCTGGCTTATTTAGCCCACCTGCATCTCGGTAATGGCTTTGGCACGATTTACGATGTCAGTACTATTTCCATTTTGTGGTTTGCAGGTGCATCTGCAATGGCAGGGCTACTGAATATTGTGCCGCGCTACCTACCACGTTATGGTATGGCACCCAATTGGGCACGAGTAACGCGACCTTTAGTGTTGGTGTACACAGCGATCGCTTTTGTTGTCACAATCATCTTCAAAGCAAGTGTAGAAGCCCAAGGTGGAGCTTACGCAACTGGTGTGCTTGTATTGATTACCTCAGCAGCCTTTGCCGTAACCTTATCAGCCCACCGTCACAGAGAGAAGCGAGCAAAACTTGTTTTTGGGATTATCACCCTGTTATTTTTATATACTACTATTGTTAATATCATCGAAAGACCAGAGGGGATTAGGATCGCTGGATTTTTCATTGGTGCGATCATTCTTACCTCACTAGTTTCTCGTGTTTGGCGTTCAACGGAACTGCGAACAGAACGGATCGAAGTTGACGAACTTGCCGGTCAATTTCTTGCGGAAGAGAGCCAGGGAGCAATACGGCTAATTGCAAATAGGTTGAATAAAGGCGATGTCCTAGAGTATTTTTTAAAAGAGAAAGAAGTCCGCGAGGATAACCATATTCCAGCCAACGATCCAATTCTTTTTCTAGAGATTCAGGTATCAGATGCTTCCGAGTTTGCGGATATCATCAAAGTAAGAGGGGTACAAGTTGGTGATTATCGCATTTTAAGGGCTGAGAGTGCAGCAGTACCTAATGCGATCGCGGCTTTACTGCTTTATATTCGTGACCATACAGGTAAAATTCCTCATGCCTACTTCGGCTGGGTTGAGGGCAACCCCATACAATACTTACTGCGTTTTATCTTGTTTGGTGAGGGTGATATTGCTGTAGTCACCCGGGAAGTACTTCGTCGGGCTGAAAAGAATCCCCACAAACGTCCTGGAGTTCATGTTGGGGGTTGATTAAGGATCGTAAATAATTGAGCCGCCTTAGGAAAAACTCAATATACTAGGTACTTTTTTCTATTTTTTTCTTGTGAATCGATATATTTTCATATAAGGCCAATCAGCCTCACCTTGTAGTTTATATAAATCACTCATTTCTGCTTGAAAAACATCTCTAAATTCCCAATAAAATTCGCGGTTAACGATCACAAAAACTGTATCTGCATTGTTTGTCGCTATACTAACTTTTTCTCCAATATTTTTTCCCTTCATAATTTTCCGAATATAATCTGGTGCATATATTGTTGATGAATCTCCGTAATATTTTAGTAATCTAGGCTGACCGTATAACAATACAGATTTTGCAGATTCATTTCGATTTTGTAGCAGATAGCGAACAGCCGAACGGTAGTCATCTTTTGAATAGGCGGGATTGGAATAGTATTGCCAATTTGAATAAACATTCATCAATAGTAAAGAAACAGTAGCTAACTTTGGAACTTGAGAGAGTAGAGAAAGTTTATTCTGGCGCTGATAATTATGTAAAAAAGCTGATGGAATCAAAATGACAATTGGTATACATAGATAAAAAGAGTGGCGAGGTAGCCAATTAATTTTGGTTGCCAAGGCAAACAGCAAGGTGAGTAAAAATGATGTTACTAAAAGCGATGTGAAAAAGTAATCAGCCTGTTGATATCTTTTCTTCTTGCGGTGTCTTGATAGACTTTTTACTAAAGCTAAAAATATGATAGTAATGACAATAATAAATATTAATAGCTGAGGCCAGTAACCAAGTAAAACACTTATCTTTTCTGGATCGCGTAATTTCTCTAGTGGCGGCCCATAGGATGTCCCGACTAATATACCGTAGAACACAAAAATTATGTTTGTAATTATAGGTAATCCAGTCCGAGTAACTTGAGTAGCAGTTGGATCGGATGCAGCTGGTGATGATAAGTAAAACCAAAGCATTGGGGAGGAAAAAACTACCGGAGGTATCCACCATCTGAGCAATTCTTTTAAGTTTCTATAAATAATTGCATGAGATAAACAAATTGATGAACTAAATATAATTGTCAAAATACTGCCAAAACTTCCTATGGCTGTAAAGATACCAAAAAGCAATTGGGGAATAATTTTATTCCTCTTATCTACAGTAATTGCATAACTAAAAAAATATATTTGAAGTGAGGTTATAAATATTAATAATGCGTAAGGTCTGGCATCTTGGCTATAGAATACGCTAAAAGAACTAACTGCTAGGATCGTAGACGACCATAAAGCATGTTTTCTTCCATAAACACGTAGACTCGTAAAAAATATGGCAATTACTGAGCCGACTCCTAGTAAAGATGAGAGCGATCTAATCGCAAATTCACTATCTCCAAACACTGAACGCCAATAGAATAAGACCAAATAATAAAGTGGTTGGTATTTATCACCAGCTTCTCGATTTACAATGTTGAATAAATTTTCTTGAACGCTTGTAGCATCAGATAAAGCTAGACTCCAGCCTTCATCAAACCAAAGACTTTGATTTTGCAATAAACAGAAACGCAGAAAGATGCTAATTATGATAATAATAAAAACAAGAAAATAGTATTTTGACTGTTTCATAAAAATCTCCAAAGCACTGGTACATTAGATATACAACTTTCTAATCATCAAAATCCCACCCTATCGTTCAGTAAGAGATTGTAATCATTGTCTCTATGTTGTGGTGGGAGGAATGTTATCTATGGAGACTCTATCACAGGAATGAGTATTTTGTTATCTAGACGATCTAGTTACTACACTAAACCTTTAAAATCTCTAGCAGATGAGTAGGTAGATTAGCATGAGTGAAACTGTAGAAACGATTTTCAGCAAAATCATTCGTCGGGAAATTCCCGCCGATATTGTTTATGAGGATGATTTGGTCTTAGCATTCAAAGACATCCATCCCCAAGCACCTGTTCACATCCTGGTTATTCCCAAAAAACCCATTCCCACGCTAGCTGATGCTGAATCTCAAGATCGTGCTTTGTTGGGGCATCTTTTGTTAACCGCCAAACGTGTTGCAGAAGTTGCTGAATTGAAAAATGGTTATCGAGTTGTTATCAACACTGGTGACGATGGTGGTCAGACAGTCCACCACTTACATCTGCATATTTTGGGAGGACGGCAGTTGGACTGGCCCCCTGGTTGATAAAAGTGGATGAATTGTGTCTCTAGACACGATTCATCTTTAAAACAAATCACTGTTATAATCAATTCCTATTTAATATTTCTTTACAAATCTCAATTTTGCTTCTAATGTAATAGACATAGGTAAGCAAATTTGCTTATCGAAATCATAAACAACAAACCGCACTTATAAAACCATGACAGCAACCTTACAACGCCGCGAAAGCGCCAACGTATGGGATAG
>NZ_NOLI01000172.1:0-15041 GCF_002245975.1 Nostoc sp. 'Peltigera membranacea cyanobiont' 213
GGAGCAGGGGAGCAGGGGAGCAGGGGAGCATAAGAGAGTTGTAGTAAGTTTTCCTCAGTCCCCAGTCGCCAGTCGCCAATCCCCAATCCCCAGTCCCTAAAAGACTCCCGTTTGGGTTTCGACCTCAATCAACTCAAAGCGGTAGTTTTCAATTACGGTATTTGCTAGCATTTGGTCACAAATGCGATCGAGGTCTTGACGCGCTTTCTTTTCCTCAGTCGAGGTGATGGTGAGTTCAATGTACTTGCCAATCCGCACCTGTTCAACGTTATCGTATCCCAGTTGCTGAAGACCGGATTGTACAGCCACACCAGCAGGGTCTAAGACTGAAGGACGAAGCGTAACAAAAATTTTGGCTAGATACTTGGTTTGCACGGCTTTTGCTGAATGCTGCGATCGCTATACTATAACTTTCTGTTCCAACTGAGTGAAAATAAGATTACGAAGCGGTTAAAGTTAATTGATCGATTAGCCTATCTAACAGCTTCAACTACAGTGGCATATTTAAATAATTGTCTATGAGAGCTATACGCACCCGCAGTCAAGAGCGTATTTTCAACCTGCTGAAAACCATCAAGAAAGGCATTTCTGCCCAGGATATTTACGTAGAACTACGTAACACCAATCAGAGTATGGGTTTAGCGACAGTTTACCGCTCTTTAGAAGCCTTAAAACTCGAAGGCATGGTACAAGTGCGGAATTTGGCTAATGGTGAAGCCCTCTACAGCCTAGCCCAGCAAGATAAACATCACCTTACTTGCTTGCAATGCGGTGTCTCAATTCCGATTCATCAATGCCCCGTCCATGACTTAGAAAACCAGTTAGAATCCAGCCATAAGTTTAAGGTTTTTTACCACACCCTGGAGTTTTTTGGGTTGTGCAGCCAATGCCAGGTAAATCAAACTAATGAAATTGGTCAATAGTCATACCAATTCTATGAGAAGAATAAAGCGTGTTTTACTTCAAAAGTATGACTCCTAACTTCTGCTGTAATAAATGCTTTATTCAAACAAAACTTGATTATTTGATGACGAGAAGAATTTGACGAGTAGTGCGTAGGCATAGCCTGTCATAGACATTAGGGACTTCCAACTAAAAAAATATCCCATCGCTTTGTAGGCAGGGGGCAGGGGGAGGAATAATCGTGTTAAGTCTAGAAATTGGGATAATTTATTTTTTGGAGTTCCCTTATGAGTAATCTGCTTTGATTCCTGAAATTATTTGCGTAGGTAGGGAACAGGGAATAGGGAACTCTTAACAGAAAAGAAGGGTGTAAAAGTTAAGAATCTTGACTCCTAAATGTTCCAGCATCCTCTCTATTTGGCAATGGCGAACCAAGAATACTGAGATTGAGAACATGACCAGCAGTAACTAAATAAACAGTTTCGCTAAGTGCAGCTAGCTGACGCACTAATGAACCCAAGCGATCGCGGAACATCCTCCCCAGAGGATAAGCTGGTACTACACCCCAACCTACCTCTTCTGCTACAAACACGATATCAGCAGCAACCAGATCCACTGTCTCTAAGAACTCCGCAACGATATTTTCCCAGCTAGATTTATCCTCCTCTAAGAGATTAGCAACCCAAGTTCCTAAAGAATCAACTAAAAGGCAGGTATAGGGTTTAGCATCAGCAAGGGTAGCAGACAGTTCTATCGGTACAGATAGAGTTACCCAATCTTGGGGACGACGTTGTTGGTGTTCTAAGATGCGTTGATGCCATTCTCGATCGTCTGTGTTATCGGTGGCTGTTGCTACATAAACAACTGCTTTCCCTGACTGCATAGCCAGACTTTCCGCCCATTCACTTTTACCAGATCGTGCTGGCCCTGTTACTAGGATGATTTTACCCAAAGTTATTTTCTGAACATTTTAACAATATATAGACTTATACAAAACTTCATGCTGTAGGGGCAATAGCCTACGGGAAGCCGCTTTGCGTCTAAATAAATTGCCCCTACCTAAAAATCAGGGTTTCGGTTATTCTTTGCGTAAGTGCTGAATAAGTAGCTAGTTCCAATTTATCACCACAGTTTTTACTTCCTCGCTGAGATTTTTGGTTTCAAATAACTTTTAAGAGATAAAATTAGCACCAGCACCATTCAAAATTTATAGTTCATAATTCTGTTTCATTCAGGATTTAAATCCTACCGCAAACGGGACTACCGTCATTACGCACCGGGTAAAAACCCTTTTTAATTACGAATTACGTTAGCGTAGCGGGGCGTAGCCCATTACGAATTACGAATTGGATTCATGTCACAACTGGCAAAAGCCGAAAATCCCAACAACCCCATTCTTAATTATTCAACACCATCGGGGACAGCAAAATTTAGGATGTCTTTATGAACGCAGGCTTAAAACGCATAGAAGCAACTTTACACGATTTAGGGAATCGCGGCACTGCCTCTGCCGCCGAAGCAGGTGATTCGACTACAAAACGACCTTTTTCCTTTAGAATCAGTGTCGGAGCCAACGAATCCACAGAAAGTACACAAAGTCAATCATTTCAGGAAGAACAAACAGTCGATCTGGGCATAGATACTGAGAGTGATTATCCTTCTGAACAAAATTTCTTTCCTCACCATGACTCTGTGCAGACCTTTCAAGCAGAAGAGAATGGTGGCAAAACACCCAGCCTACCCAAGTTGAAAACTCCGAGCTTTAGTAACCATCGCCACGGAGCAAATCCAGCATTGGCGATGAATCTATTGCAAGAAATTCAGGAAACTGTCGCCGGTTGGCAAATAGAATTGCAAAATATTTTAAAGCAAATTCAGGATATTTACTTAGAAGGCCCAATTGTCAATGGCTGGTTAGAATCCAATCCCAGCGAACCAGAACCGGGAGGAACTGCAACACTGCGCCATGCAGAAGTTGACCGCCTGATGAACTACGTAGAAGAAATTTGCGCTACTGGTGGGAAAGTATCTTATAAATCATCAATTACTGGCTACCGCCTCTGTGGTGTAGACGATGCAGGTAAAGTCTGGTCGCGCCCATGTCCGGCAGATCAGGTTCCGAATGTTAGTATGGCGATCGCCCGTTACCAAAAGTTACGTCAACTGCTGGGACGCAAGCAATCTTTGGAAACCCGTCTGAGTCAACTGGCCCAAACACTTGTAGTTTTACACAGTCATATTCAACAAACGTGAAGCTTTAAAGATTATTTCCGAAGAAACTCGGTTGGTGGGTCGGTAATTTTTGGTTTAGATTAACTCTCAGCAGGTATGCGTTGGATTTAAGATTTTTATCTAAAATCCCAAATCTCAAATCCAAAATAAAATTTATGCCAGACACCCAAATCTCTGCCATTATCTGTACCCACAATCGAGATACCTATTTAGGGGCTGCAATTGATAGTCTTTTAGCGCAGGATTTTGCTACTGACTTTGAAATCGTGGTAGTTGATAATGGATCTAGCGATCGCACCCGTGAGGTTGTAGAACAAAGGGTCCACAATCCGCGCCTGAAGTATGTATTTGAACCCACCATTGGTTTATCTGTCGCCCGTAACACAGGCGCAAAAGTAGCTAGTGGTGATATTCTTGCTTATCTGGATGACGATGCTGTTGCTAGCCCTGGCTGGCTACAAGTTTTATATCTTGCCTATTACAATAATTCTAAACTAGCGATCGCAGGTGGCAAAGTCACTCTCCTATGGCCCCCAGGAATCGAACAACCAGGGTGGCTATCTCCAGGACTAGCTGCAAATTTGGGTGCATACGACTTGGGTGACAGCAACATCTACATCGAGCAACCTGGCTTAACACCCAGAGGCTTAAATTACTCCATCCGCCGCAGTTTCCTAGAAGAAATTGGCGGTTTTGATCCTCATCTCGGTCGAGTGGGGAAAAATCTATTATCTAATGAAGAACTGCAAATGACCGAATTTGCCCTACAGCGTGGTTGGCAAGTCGCTTATCTTCCTGAAGCGCTAGTTGCTCACAATGTAGCCCCAGAACGTCTACAACGCACCTGGTTTTTAAACCGAGGCTGGTGGCAGGGTATCAGTGAATGCTATCGAGAACAACTCGCTGGTAAAGCTGGAATCGCTCAATTGCAGCGAGGTAGCGAACGGTTTGTGCGTGGCTTGTATAAAGCATTGCAATATTTCTCCGATCCAGCAGAACGGTTTGACAAACTTGTATATGCTTACGGTCAGATTGGTTACTTAAATGCTGCTATTCAAGGTCTTTTATTCACATCAAATAAGAAATAATCACTAAGATTTATCCTGTTATGTCATCTAAAATACCAGTTTCAGTACTAATTCCAGCAAAAAACGAACAAGCAAACTTGCCAGCTTGTCTCGCTAGCGTCAGCAGAGCAGATGAAATATTTGTAGTAGATTCTCAAAGTACCGACAACAGCATTGAAATTGCCAAAAGTCACGGTGTAAATGTCGTGCAATTCAACTTCAATGGACGCTGGCCTAAAAAGAAAAATTGGTCTTTAGATAATCTCCCTTTCCGTAACGAATGGGTGCTAATTGTAGATTGCGACGAACGCATTACCCCAGAACTTTGGGAAGAAATTGACCAAGCAATTAAAAATGAGGAATATACAGGTTATTACCTCAACCGCCGCGTATTTTTCTTAGGAAAATGGATTCGTTATGGTGGTAAATATCCCGATTGGAATCTCCGTTTATTTCAGCATAAAAAAGGCCGCTACGAAAACCTACATACAGAAGATATTCCCAACACTGGCGACAACGAAGTTCACGAACATGTGATTTTGCAGGGCAAAGTTGGGTATCTCAAAAATGATATGCTCCATGAGGACTTCCGCGACCTTTATCACTGGTTAGAACGTCATAACCGTTATTCCAACTGGGAAGCCAGCGTTTATTTTAATACTCTCACAGGTAAAGATGATAGCGGCACTATCGGCGCGAATCTCTTTGGTGATGCAGTCCAACGCAAGCGCTTTTTGAAAAAAGTGTGGGTACACCTGCCATTTAAACCCTTTTTACGGTTCATTTTATTTTATATAATTCAACGCGGTTTTTTGGATGGCAAAGCCGGATATATCTATGCACGTTTGCTAAGTCAATACGAGTATCAAATTGGCGTTAAACTCTACGAGTTACGCAGCTGTGGTGGTCACTTAAACACTGCAACTACTCCGAAGGAAGGAGCAGAGGAGCAGGGGAGCATAGGAGCAGAGGGCAAGCTATTGACTATTGACTCCTAATAAAGAACTAATGACCAATGACCAATGACCAACCTTTCGTAGATTTACGCAAATATGACCAATCTTGGTTTGATCGGGGACGGCCAAGTTGGTATGTATTATTATGGTGGCTTGTACAAGCGATCGCATTTCCCCTGACTCCTCAACCGTTAAATATTCTGCGTTGTGCTTTGCTACGACTATTTGGCGCTAGTATCGGCAAAGGCGTATTAATTCGACCCACCGCCCGCTTCACCTATCCTTGGAAAGTTACCATTGGCAACTACAGTTGGATTGGAGATAACGTAGTTTTATACAGCCTCGATCGGATTCACATCGGCGAACACTGCGTAGTTTCCCAAAAAAGTTATTTGTGTACTGGTAGTCACGATATCCAAGATCCTGCTTTTGGGTTAAAAACAGCGAGTATCACAATTAACAACGGTGCATGGGTAGCAGCAGATTGTTTCGTCGGGCCGGGAGTGCAAATTGGGGCTAATGCTGTGATTGGCGCTCGTAGTACTGTTTTGACTAATATGCCTTCTGGACAAGTTTGTTGGGGAAGCCCCTGTCATCCCAAGACGAGTCGGATAAAACTCGATCTCCCCACAAACCCATGATTTTATAAACAAACACAGTAAGGTAGCACAGTTAACTGTGCTACCTTACCTTTTATACTTTTCTAGATGGTATCGAACCCCCAAAACTTATCATTCCTCTCTTTGCAACAACGAAGTTTGGTAAATAGAGGAATTGCGGAAGTCTAGATAGAATTAAGAGTGACTTTCTAGGGGGTTAGCAATGTATTTGAATGTTGGCTCAGAATTCCAAGGGCCACGCTCATCTTTACCATCACCATTTGTAGATAGGTTGTAGTAGAGAGCAACTGTTTCATCTGGCTTAACATTACCAAAGAATGGATCTGTCAATTTACCCAGTGAATCTAGAGCTTTCATAAACATCTGGGTATGAGAAATTTCTCGTGTTAACAGATGGACTAAAGTCTCTTGGGTTCCTTTGTCAGTTGCTAATTTGATCAATGATTCGTAAGTTTGACGAGCGCCGGCTTCTGCTGCAACGTTAGCTCTTAAATCGCGCACGACATCTCCACCCTCGTTCAAGTAGCTTGCAGTCCAAGCAACACCCTGGCTATCTAGAAAATGAGGCCCAATTCCTCGAACTGCAAACAGAGTACTCTTATAAGCCTCGGTTTGATCCACATTTTTAGTATGAGCTTCAATGAGTTTACCAACCATTTCTAAATGGCCGAATTCCTCGATTGCAATGTCTTGGAGCATGTCTTTTATTCCAGCATTTTCTACATGGAAAGATTGCACCCAATATTGCAGGGCCGCACTAAGTTCTCCAGTAGCTCCGCCAAACTGCTCTAGAAGTAACTGAGCAAAACGAGGGTTTGCTTCACTAACGTTAACTGCATGAATAGGCTCTTTTTTGTGAAAAAACATAGATTTACACTTCCAAAAATTATGATGTTAGAAAAGTGGATTATTGGTCTTTTCATCTTTTCCAGGGAGAGCTAATTTGATGTTTGATAGCTTCTCAAGCTGGTGTACTAAAAGACCAATAAAATACAGCAGTCATTTCAGTGGTGGTAACTGCCAATAACTGCCTCAACAATCTCACTTGTATCTAAGCTATCAACTCTTATTCACAATTCTTTCTACCAGATGGGGTAAATGATAAATCCAAAAGTTAGACAAAAAAGTTTACATCAAGATTTGAATGGAAATTTGCATTTATTTAGTGATTTAGTCTTTATAGCATAAAAATACTCAAGGATTTTTTGGCGGCAAAATAAATCGTAAATTCTTGAATCTCTAATCTATTAGGTTTTGCTAAAATTTTGAAGGTAACACAATTTTCGATTTCTGATAGAAGATTTTAATCTTAATTCAGCTATATCTACCTAAAGGTGTGATTATATTATCTAACTTTTTGAAGATGTAGGAAAAATATTTAGTTATCAAGTTGAGCAATATTTAAGAAAATTTATTTTTTATCCTTTTTATTTAAAAATTAAATTAATGCTGTGATGCTGAAAAATTAGTTCGCCAACTTCTTTAAAAAGTCGGCGAACTAAAGACTGTAAAATTTCACCAATGATTAAGTAAGGTTACAATACTGTTCGGTTAAGGCAAGAGACGCGATAAATCGCCGTCTTTACAAATAATCAGTCATTCGTCCTGAAGGGGATTTATCGCGTCTTTGGGATCTATTATCTTCATCAAATAACCTTAACCAAACCGTATTAAGTAAGGTTATAGCTCAATACAGTTCTTTTAGTGATGTTTTGCCTTGGAAGATCCCTTCAATACCTCTTTTTAAGAAGGGTTAGGCAGAATCAACGACTGTTTTAAATAGCACGGGAGAATTTTGTCTCTCGCATTTTAGTGTGAGTATCAAATATAACAGCAATATTTCTGACTAGTAATCTCCCGATGTCTGTAATCTGGATCTGATTTTTTGATAAACTGACTAGACCATCAGCTTCTAATGGTTTTAACGCCTCTAGTTCATCAGAGAAATATTCATCAAAATCGATCTGATATTTGTTTTCAATCTCTTGCTTATGCAACTGGAAGTGAGACATAATACCCATGATAACATCCCGCCTGATAATATCATTTTGAGTCAGCTTGACACCTTTGCTAACAGGTAAATTACCCGATGCAATTGTCTGATAATAATCCTTCAATTCCTTGTGATTTTGAGCATAAGCATCTTCTAGCATACTGATGGATGTAGAACCAAAGCCAAATAACTCTGTCTCCGCGTGGGTAGTGTAGCCCTGAAAATTGCGTTTTAGAGTGCCATTCCGTTGAGCGATCGCTAGTTCATCATTAGTTTTGGCGAAGTGATCCATCCCAATAAATAGATATTGGTTATTCGTCAATTCTTCAATAGTCATTTTCAGAATCTCTAACTTTTCCTCGGCTGGGGGGAGCGCTTCTTGAGGAATATTTTTTTGTGTCGGTTTTAACCACGGAACATAGGCGAAGTTAAAAACAACAATTCTGTCAGGGTCTAATTCAATTGTTTTTTTCAGCGTTTCTTGAAATGTTTCGCGGGTTTGATAGGGTAAACCATAAATTAGGTCTACATTCACACTTTCAAACTTAGCTTCTTTGACCCAACTCATGACATCAAAGAGCATTTCTTCTGGCTGGACACGATTTACAGCTACTTGAACTTGGTGATTAAAATCCTGAATGCCGAAACTGATGCGGTTAAATCCAATCTCTCTCAGAAAGAAGATGTAGTTTTTATCGATATAGCGAGGATTAATTTCAATTGAAATTTCTGCTTGGGGATCGATGTTGAAATAGCGATTGATGTTTTTCCATAAAAATTCTACTTGGTGATGCTCCAAGTAATTAGGTGTACCGCCTCCCCAATGGATTTGCAACACTTTTCTGTCGGAATCGATTAAGGCTGCGGTGTTTTTGATGTCTTGAACCAAAGACTCTACGTAAGGTTTAGCAATATTCTTGTTGTTGGAAATTACCGTGTTACAGCCGCAGAAGTAGCAAGCACTTTGGCAAAAGGGGATGTGGAAATATAAACTCATAGGAGTTTGGCGTTGATTAGATGCTGCGATCGCGGCCTTAAAATCAGTTTCAGTAAATGTTTCGCTTAACTCTGTAGCGGGCGGGTAACTGGTATATCTAGGTGCGCGAGTGTCGTACTTTTGAATCAGATCCAGATCAAACTTGACACCAGGTAATAGAAAAACCATTGAGTTGCTTTCCAATGAATGTATGGGGAGTAGGAAGTTAGGAGTTAGGAGTTAGGAGTTAGGGGAAATAACTAACGCCCAATGACAAATGACTAATGACAAATGACAAATGACAAATGACCAATGACCAATGACAAATGACCAATGACCAATGACAAATGACCAATGACAAACTTAATTAGCCGCAGCTATTTCAGTGCTACCTGAATTTTGAGAACGAGTTAGACTATTAAACAGGACTTGGCCGAGTGCTTTAATTAAACTTCTCTCTAACTCTTGAGCCATCTGCAAATTGAACCCAAAGGCATTATTAGCTTCTGCAACAATCCGTTCTGCTGTTATATCATCAACGGGTAATGCATTTAATGCCTGACGATACTTATCCTTAAATGCCTTTTTGTCAGGAATTTGCTCAAAATTGTAAAAGGACGTGCCTTGGTAGCCAGAAAGCTTTAGGGCTGACTGAGCAACTTTTTGTAGCATTTGACCCCCAGAAAGATCGCCCATGTAGCGAGTGTAGGTATGACCTAGCAATAAGGCTGGTTCACTAGCAGAAATTTCCCGAATGCGGTCAATGTACTTTTGGGTAGCGGATGAGGGTGTAATTTGCTCCCTCCAATTATCCCCATAATAGAACACCATATCTTTTTCGAGCGAGGATTGGCGATTAAGTTCAGGAAAGTAAACTGCACTAATCACAGGATGCTTTAGATGGCTATCTAATGCCGCTTCTAGTTCGCTGTAGACATAATACAAGTTGCTTAAAAATTTGGCGAAGCAGTCTCTATCTACAACTCCTTGCAAAAAACATTTCATAAATCCCACATTTTCTGCTGATGCGTGGGCTTGTTGAGTTCCAGAACGCAGTTTGATGGCGAGATTGCTACTCATTGTTGCTTCCTTCATGTTCAAGCGCAAGGTTGCTGGGGAGCCACCGACTTAGAATGCCTGCCAGTGCCAGCTAAAAGATTGTTATTCTAGGTTTAGAGAGGATCTGCATCAGTCTATCCAGCAAGTACCACTGCCGATTTAGATCCAGGTATTTTTATTTCTCCTAAGATTATTTAACTATTAATTCATATATAACTATCAAAGATATTAGTATTTATTTATGTTTTTCTGATACTCATGTTCAGGCACATTTCAGTTGAGTAGTAATAAAACTGATTTTGGAATAGGCATTTTAACTCTCTTGAAACGATGAGCAATAAGTTTATTTATCACAATTTGCTTTCAATAATTTAACTGATGCTTCCAAATAACTATTTATGCTTATATAGCGCTGATAGCATTCTAAGAATTGTTTGTCGTCAGTTTGAAATTGGGGGCATTAATACCCCCTTATAGAAATTCAATCGGATATAAAACTCTGAAACTCCTTTATATCATCGGGTTTCAACCCAATAATTTTCGGATAAGTAGTATTGGTCTTCAAACATAGGGCTGAAATCCCTGAAATTTCAGGAGTAAAATTTACTTCAAAAACCTTAACTAAAAGGTATTGCGATCGCATTGAACCAGTATGCTATTCTCCCAGCAATGTAGGGCAAAAGCACAAAATGGAACGATTCCCGAAGGGACGGCAGAGCCGAACGCCAGACAATCTGTACCCTCGTTTCCCAACTACACCAGGAGGACAGATGTCCCTGGATTCAGTCTTGTACATTGACCGTCCCATCCTCGAATCTCTCTGTTACGAAGCCATCCAGCAACCCGGTGCGCTACTCAACATCCGCGCCCCCAAGCAAATGGGCAAAACCTCCCTAATGACCCGCATCCTGGCTTATTCTGAAACTATTGGCGATCGCACTGTTTCTGTGAACTTGCAACTTGCCAATGACGAGATTTTACAAAACCTAGATCGCTTCCTAAAATGGTTCTGTGCCAGAGTCAGCAAGCAGTTAGACTTGCCAAATGAGATTGCTAATTTTTGGGATAACTCCTTGGGTAGCAAATCAAATGCTACTGATTATTTCCAGGATGTCATCTTAACCAACCTCGATCGAGGAGTCTCTTCAAGGGAGAATTCCCCCTTAGTGATTGCGATCGATGAACTCAACCAACTTTTTGCCTACTCCGACATTGCCAGTGAATTTCTCCAGCTTCTGCGAACTTGGTCGGAGCAAGCCAAAGAAGACAATGCAGACATTAATCCTTGGCACAAGCTGCGACTGGTGACGATTCATTCTACTGAAATCCTGATGCCTCCCTCAATCGCTCTCTCTCTCTTGAATACTGGGCTGATGATTGAGTTACCTGAGTTTACACCTGCTCAGGTGCAGGATCTAGCATATCGGTACGAACAAGAGATCGCCGCACCACAAACCCAGCGTCTAATCGCTCTGTTAGGGGGACATCCCTATAGGTTGCAGTTAGCATTTTATTACCTACAGCAACAGACAATAACCCTAGAAGAACTCTTAGAAAATTCTGCGATCGCCGCCGCCATCTATGCAGACCATCTAGAACAACAATGGTGGAACCTGCAACGCTATCCCGATTTATTGCGATCGTTTACAGAAATTGTCAGGCAATCAAGTCCTGTAGATTGCGAGGCTGTGCAAGCCTCCCAGTTGCACAAAATGGGATTAGTGCATTTCCATGATATGAAGGCAAGGCTTGCCTGTGAGTTATTTCGTCCGTTTTTTTGCGATCGCCTGCGGTAAATCAATGGCGAGGGAAAATACATAATATTTGCTACTAAGTACTTACGTGTTTTAGTGCAATTGAAGGAAAAATTTAACTTAAACTTATTCTTTTGTTGGCTTATTCTTAGTTGTACTACAACTTGTAATGCAATATCTTTTACTTAATCAGTATTAAATCCTCTATAAAAAATCACAGCTTCAGTGTACCTAGCAATATTAATATCGGACTTTTGAGAATTTTACGTAATATTATCAAAGCAGATTTAAGGATTCAGCCTTCTTGTCTGGTTTCGTACTCATTAAATCAGGATGAAATTTATGTATCGATTCCAGATAACTGCATACACGCAAACAGGTGAATCCATAAGTGTCGTCGGTTCTACTCCAGAGTTGGGAGTGTGGGACATCAACAAATGTGTCCACCTGCGGACAAGTGGCGATCGCTATCCTTTATGGTGGGCAGATATTGACATTCAAGAGTCAGGCGGTCAGCAGAGAGTTGAATACAAGTATGTGCTACTCGATGCCAACGGCAACGCCCAATGGGAGAGCTTATTAGATACAAATCGATGGATACCTATTGACTCTAAAGATCGTTCCAGCACGATTATTGTGGATGATGGTGCATTCGGTTATTTACAGCCTTACCCATTTGGATACATTGAGAAATCGGCTGTCAAGATGCCCGTGGAAGAAGGGGCTGACAGACTCAAAATTGTGGTCATTGGTAGTTCCGTCGCATTAGGTCATAAAGCTTGGTTTTTGAAAGGTTGGGTCTGGTTGTTGGCAGAGGCTTTACAGCAAAAATATGGGCATCAACTGGTGAATGTGTCGGAAGTGGGGGCGAATGTCAGCAGAACCATCGCTCGATTTGGCTCAGTTGTCACCCCAGAACAACCGGATATTGTAATCATTGCTTTGTCTCTGGGCAACGAAGGGTTAGCCTACTGTCCCCCTAACGAACGCCGCACAGTACAACGGCGGTTTGAAAGTGGCTTGCAGCAGCTGGTGAAAATTACGCGCGATATTGGAGCAATTCCGATTCTGGGCAGTGTCTATCCCAATGGTGACTATTCTTTGGAACATTACTGGCTGCTTCGAGATACACACAAGCGGATGCGAAGTTGGGATGTAACTGTACTAGATTGGTTGGCAGCTGTGGATGATGGCCAAGGACGATGGAAAGCAGGAATATCCTTCGATCCGGCTCACCCGAACACTGTCGGCCACAGCCTGATGTTTCAGCAGATCGACCAGCACCTATTCGACATCGACAAAGACGAATTGGCAAAGGAAAAACAACGCTGCCGGCAACCGAATGAATTTCCCATCTACTTTGACAATGCCGGCTTTCATATCTCTGTCTGTATTGAAGAAAAGCATTTACGGATTGTTAATCCATCACAATACAGCTATACCATCGCTCCCTATTGGCAGGAACTACAAACTGCACTGCAAAGTAAGGCTGGATTGATATCAGGTATTTACATTGCGAAGAATACCCAGACGGGGATGATCCCTTTCTTGGCTGTAGAGGATGGCGCGATCGCAACCACAGTAAATATTCTCCCTGGTGCAGACTTAGAATATAGCGCCGCCTTCAATCTCTTTTCGCCAAATAACTCACAAGTTTTGTTCTATGACGGACATCTGGGGATTTTGCAAGCGGACAAACAACACCTCTGGATAATCAACGAATCAGACAATGAGTACAATATCCAGCCGATGTGGACGGAGGTTTGCAACGCACTTAAAGCCATGCCATCAGGTGTCTACGAAGATCCACTTTATCCTGATGCCCCGTTTCGTACCATGATGATTGGTAAGGATGGGCTAGAAAGCCGGGTGAAAGCACCACCTAAGTCTGCGGTGTTTTTCCAATACAAATGTAAATTAGCGGATATCAGCCGTGTGGCTATTCTTCCCCTTGGCGATCGCTGTGCTGTCCGCATGATGCTATATAAGATGGAGTACGATGGCCCCGCCTTTCCCTTCGATCTAACGCGCACCACCAATATTGCAGATGTTGCAGATGCGATCGCACACGGTTTTGATGATATGTGGAATCCTGCTTTTCTGCATTACAGCCCCGATGCAGGTAGAATTTACCACGGTAAATGGTCGGGTTTATCCTTTGCCCATGAAGTTGAGGAGACAGACGATCCCACGAACGATATGTCTCCCGTCCATGAACGGATGCGCGTTCGCTACACGGCACGTTCTGAAAGGTTTTGGTACGCATTGCAACACTGTGACAAAGTACTTTTTATTCGTACAGGAATTAGCGATCGCGGTGGTGCGATCGATCTGGTAAACAAGCTAGAAAAACAATGCCACGGGAAGCCATTTCATCTCTTGCTTCTTTCTCCCCAAAGCGATGATGAGTTTTTAGACCTTCCCAATGTGCTGCATTACAATGTCGAGTTTAATCCCGATCGCATGTATGAAAATTTGGGACACTGGATGTATTGCACAGAGGTGATGCGAGGAATTCTGGAATCCCTTGGAGTGTCTAGTAAAAACCTCTTTTGGTGTCCGCCTAAAATACCGAAGGGGTGAGAAACTGGGTAGGGGCGTTCGCATTTGTTATTTTGGCGTTCGTATTTGCTATTTCGGCGTTCGCATTTGCTATTTCGGCGACTGGGTTGTTTGAGTTGTTCAACTTACCGTGAGTTGGTTATAACGGTAAAGTTTAATTGCTGGCATTCCTCAATAGCCTCATGGATAGCGGAAATCACCAACCATTTTATCAAGTTCTTGAGCGATCGCTTTGCCAACTAGGGAATACTAAAGCTGCCAATCAATTTTTACATTTTTACATCTTTTTGTATATGCGTCCAACTCTATGTGATCCTTTCAGAAGCCTTTCCTTTTTAACATGGGATATGCTCGCCAAAGGGCGTTCTGTCGATTGTCAGATTGGAGAAGAAACTTTAACAGATATAAATATTCTTGAGCTAAAAATTAGGCATTCGTCTGAAATTTACACTCGCACATTTAGTACAACTCAAGAAGGGTCAGAAGGTGCTGATTGGGAGTGGTGGTTTACTGGTTCTAGTAAAAAATGGATAGGTTTTCGAGTGCAAGCTAAAGTGATAGATTTTGAAACAAACTCTTTCGAGCATCTTCATTACCAAAATAAGAATAATCCACTATCTCAATGTCAAATTCTCATACAACGTGCTGTAGAGAGTTCATCTCGACTTATTCCTTTGTACTGCCTTTACTCAAACTGGAATAATTCACCTCAATTTACTTCGAGGTATGCGAATTACTATCCTGTACAGGAGAGCTATGGTTGTTCAATTCTCTCTGCTTTTGCAGTTCGCTATTTACAAAGTAAGAAAAGAAAACCAGCAAATTTTAAAGTTTTACGCCCATATAGCGGTTCTCAGTTGAGTGAGGTACAAGAACCCCACCCCCAACCCCCTCCCCGCAAGCGATGAGGGGACTATGA
>NZ_NOLI01000173.1:0-14803 GCF_002245975.1 Nostoc sp. 'Peltigera membranacea cyanobiont' 213
TCTTTCTCGTGCGCTCCTCTGCCCCTTTCCTCTCCTGCTCCCCCTGCTTTTCTAAGATACTGGCGTAATAGACCGTTAACAAAACTCGTAAGTCCAGAAAAACCGTTTTCTTTAGCGAGTTGGACGGTAGTATTAACAGCAGCTGAGGCGGGAATACGCTCTTGATAGCGCAGCTGGTAAAAACCTAGATGTAAGATGGTACGAAGGTCTTGTGGTTGTTGGTGAGATTTCTTTTTGGCGAATTGATCGATGAGAGTATCAAGAGTGCGCTGCCTTCTGACACTGCCATAAATTAACTCTGTCACCAAGCGGCGATCGCGATCGGGCAAATTAACTTTTTGCAGCACTCTATCTAGGGCAACATCAGCATAAGCCCCCTTATGAACATCTCGCAGGGCGATAAAAGCTAGTTGACGGGGGTTTGTCATGGAAACAAGAATCAGGAGTCAGGAGGCTTTTGTATTCTAACTCCCAACTCTTTACTAATTCGTAATTGTCGCGTTTAATTCTCCCTTACCCTTATTTCAATACCTTAGCCAAAAAAGAACTCTTCTACCCCCCAGAACGGTTACGATATAAATTTTGTGGAATTATAACAGATGTCACAAAATGAGCGAGTTTACAGTTATTATGTTATCTGCAAATACTACAGACATTTGTCTAAAAAGGTAATATATTAACTATTTCTGGAAACTTTAAAACCATTTTTTCATAAGCTTCTCTTGCTGCCTCTCGTACCTCAACATTACTGTCTCGCAAAGCTTCAATTAGTTGTTCTGTGGCTCTGGAATCTCCAATTTGTCCTAATGCCCATACAGACTCTCTACGAATACCTGCATCATTGTTTTTCAAGGCTAGGATTAATACATCTACAGCTTTTAACATAAAAAGTAGAAATGCCACTGTTCGTTGAATTGTTGCATCGCTACTTTCTAAAGCATCTATAAAATAGTCTATTTCGTTATTTTCTACTTCAATTATCCCTTCTTGATACAAAGAGAGTTTACTTTTTGGTCGAGTTTGCCAATATTCCTTCTGCAACTGTTTAATACTAACTCCTATTTTCTGACAATCATCTTCTTGATAAATAAGTTTTGAGACTAGCTGTTTAATATCTGAATCTTCACTATTAATGCCTATTCTTTGAATTAAATGTGCTAAAAATTCCGACATTTTCGGATTTCTAAATTTAATTAAGCCTGTGACCATTCGACTTATTGATTCCCAAGATGGCTGGCTTAATAAATCTTTTATCTCAGAACCATCAAAGTGAGATGAATTATATTTATACCAAATTTGAAGACCTTCATTCTTTGTCTTTTTAGATAGATACCAAATTGAGCATACATAGTCATTTTTTTCATTATATTCTGCTAGAGTCAGCATCATATTTGTCAAGCTGGTGTAATACATCTCACAAACCCAAAATCCATCACACCACCAACCAAACTCTATCCAGTATATTTTTCCTTCTTTACTAACTATAATATAACCTTGGTCTGGTTCAGGACTAATAAATATCTTCAAAGAGTTTGGGTAAAAATCATTTGGATAGTTCCACCTATTTTCTTCTGTACCTGGTTGATATTCTACTGATATCTCTTGTAGAGGAAGAAATGTAAACCCATCAAAAATCCAGTCATATTCACCAATATCATTCGACCTAGAGCCATTTCTCCATTTATATAGCTCACGAACTTCTTTTGGTAAGTGAATTGGCCAATCTTGAGTTATCTGGTTTATCTCAGCATCCGAAAGGCCAGGTTGTAATAGTGATACTTGTGATGGAAAAAGTTTTTGTTCCAATCTTAGTATTCTTTCTAAGCATTGAGTTAGTAATGACATAGCAGTAATCTATAATTGCTGTTTCGAATAGAATATAAAATGTACTAGTATATTAGATTATTTTGCCAGTTTTGCCAAAATTTTTGTAGGCTCTTATTTTGGCAAAGGTATTGTTGTTTATAGTTGGTTTTATTTCAATTGTATTTAAATCTCCGACTGGAACAAATACGCTTGAGTTAAGAATTTTTAGTACTGATTTTTGACCTGTAGAGACGCGAAATTTCGCGTCTCTACCAAGGATTTTGGGCTTAACTGAACAGTATTGCGACCGGAAGTGTCTTTAATTACGAATTACGTTAGCGTAGCGGTAGCAAGTCCGCGTACCCTTACGGAAAAGCAAGCTACGCGCAGCGTTTCGTAGAGAGCCTCATTAGAAATTACGAATTAATTTTAACTTCCCTTTCAAGTCATATACGGGTCTACACTGGCAATTTCAAACTCACATGCTCTAGAAACCTGTTCTGCTGGTAATTTACCAAAGCTGATTAATGGTAAATAAGTAGGGTTTGCCATCAGTTCTTTTGCCAATAAGAATCCAGTAATTGTCCAAGTTTGATATTTTCTAGCTTGTTTCCCAATTAGTCGCCCTTTCTTACCGTCGTAATATTCTGGCCATTGATCTGTACTGAGCCGTCCTTGGGCAGTTTCAATAGCCTTTTGTGCAAGACTTATTTTGTTAGTTTTCACAGCCGCAGCTGCCAACATCCACATTAAAACTGGCCAACTACCAGCATTATGATACGACCAGGGGATATTTTTGGGGTCACATCCAGTTACAATTCTGTATTCTTCATGCTCTAAAGCTGGGAAACAAATTTTCATCGGCATATCTCCCACCAAATCATCCCATCGTTTCTCAATGAGAGTCATAATCGCTTGTGACTGTTCTTCGGTGGCTAAGTCGGAAATAATCGCCATTAAGTTTCCGAGTGAAAAGAAGCGAGTATCTAGCTGCGACGGCCCGACATTACCTGCTAAATAACCACCTTTTTTTGGCAGCCACTTATCTAATTCATAATAGGGAACAGAATCTACATATATGTTGAACAGATTAACAGCACCCTTGCCATATTCTTCACTTTTGAAGCGATAAATTTCATTCAGGCGATTAATATCTATCCAATAATGCTGGCGAATATGAGCGCATAAAAGAGGCAATCGGTTATCAATGGCTGCAACAATATCAGAATTACCTTGGCAAATTAGTAGTTCGCGAGATGCACGCAATGCGGTGTAAAACAGAACTTGCAGTTCTAAAGGATGCCCATAAATGCCCATCCGACGGTCAATCATACAAGCACCATCTGGAACCAACAGTGTTGGGTACATATCAAAACGATTCGCCAAGCAGATTTCCATGATTAACCTGATACCATTTTGGAATTCAGGTTCATAAGCTAAAGAAAAATCTTCTGTAGCGACTACATAAGCACGCAATAAAATAATCCACCATAAACAAGAATCTACTGGTGTAACTCTAGCGATCGCATGTTCGCCAAAGTCTGCTTCTAGATATTCTTGCCCATTCTCCGAAACAACTTTGAAGCTAGCTGGTATTAATCCTCGTCCCGGCTTGTAAGCGTCTAATGCTTTTTCTTTAGGCTGTAACTTTAAGGTTTCTTCTAAGAAATTACGAACAATATCTGTTCTACCTTTGATCAGAAAAATTAGACCGGAAGAAACAAAATCCCGAACAAAGCACTGGTCATAATTGAGTGCCTCTACAGATGAATCATAAGCAGCTACCGTACCAACGGGGCGACCTTGATAGTAGAGAACTGATTTTTCTAGCGTTTGCCATGCTTCTTCCACTTCTTTTAAATTTTCAGTAGTTTCCAATTCGTTTGGGTGCATCGCCAGAATAACTCCATTCGGGTTGTGAATTTGTGGTAGATGCGGATTCATTTCTTATTTTTGCTATTCTCAGCATAACAAAAACGATTCCTTGAATAGCAAATATAATTTGGAGAAAATTAATCAACTAACAAGGAATAAATCTGCTGACATTTATGCAGTTTTATTGCTAGTTAATTTATTTATAATCGATTCCTCTTTTGGTGAATTATAGTTGTTCTCCACCGCAAGTAGTAATATGATTATTAAAACAGTCACACAAGATATATTTTTAGATTATTTCTTGTTCTGTTTCATGCCCAGAATCTTTGCTTTACCAAACCAAAATATATCTTCAGTGCTGTTTAGAGTTTGTGTGAAGTTAAAACTGGTTACAGTATATTTGCTTGAGCAGAATTAGTTTTTGACACTAAGAGATCGGATTATTCCCCTATATCATCATAATTTATAACTTTTTTTCAGAATATGCAAGATAGACACTTTAAAAAGTGAAGATTTCAATCCTTCTGAAGAGTTATATATTTTACCCTGCTGAACACTTGTAAGCGCTTAACTGCTCCTGGAATTGTTTATAAGCTTGATTAATTGCTTGCATTGAAGCTTTTGCAATGTCTACGACGGGCTAGGCGCAGAATTGTTAGCATTAGGATAATATTGCTCTGGAGTGGCTTGCTCTTTCGCGTAACTTTCGTAGCGCATCCTGTGATAATTGATTTTGGTCTAAGGGACTTCCAAATGAAAAAATACTCAACTACTTATTGTGGGGTGGGCATCTTTGCCCGCCCTATTGAACTGGGCGGGCAAGATGCCCACCCCACAAGATTGGATAATTTATTTGTTGGAAGTCCCTAAAGTCCCATAGGTTTATCTGAGTAGCCTTATTACCCAGAGCGTAGACTAATTAATACTGTTGCGTCTTCGTAAAAATTACTTAAGCCTTTAATTTTTCTTTCAATATAGGATTACTATTTGATTTTTGAACAAAATTAGATATTGTAGGGTTCGTTACGAACTTCGTTCTAATACACCACTCCTTAACGATTTGGTGCGTTACGCTCCGCTAACACAACGCCAGTGACGCTCCTCTGTCGCTACCGCTCAAGTCGGGAAATCCGCCCACACGACTGGCTCCTCTACGTATATTTTCAAAATTCAAACCGGATTCCTATACTACATTAGACATCTCCGAAAAAGAATGTAGAGACGTAGCACTGCTACGCCTCTACAAGGGTTCTGGGTAATGCATATTTAATTTCTGGAGATGTCTATTAGAAAAGTCTCAGTACAATATTTCATTAATTTGTAGAGAAACTAAGTTAGGCAAAACTCTGGGTTACTCCGCTTTGACTTTGCGTTTAAAATATTCTTATTTTACGCAAAACTTACTTTATCCAAAACTAATAACTGGGTTTTATTTATCTGGCAAAAGCCCTAAAATTTTGGCAGATAAATAAAACCAAATTACAGATTATAGATAAAATTTAAAAAGTAAAACTAATGTCACACAAAGGTTTTAGCGTCAAGAATAGTGTTGTGAAAAAATAGACAAAGTTGAGCTAAGGTTACTCAGAGAAAATCGGTTCTGCTGCAATATCATCTAAATGGGTGCTGCCTAGCAAATTCTGCCACTCTGTTTGCAGTGCTGCATCTTTAGGATTTTTCTGGTGTAGTTGAGCCAGTGTGGTCAGTGCGTCATACCAGATCCCGTTTTGGGCATAAATAGCATAGCGCTTTAGAAGTTCTGTTGTTTGTAGTTCTTTGACTATGGCGGGATTGAGTTCGACTCTTGTTATTACCCCTTCGACAAAAGTCGGGGGAGAATTCTTTTCTTGGTCACAGTTAATGGTGAAAAACCAGCGATATTGTTTGTTTATTTCCAAAGCAGGAGCAGTGGTAGGTAGAGAAACACGGATGACTCCTGGTTTTTCTGGTAGAGCGATCGCTTTTTTATAAATCTCGTTAGAGTCCCGATCTTGCAGCACAAATTCAACTGCATAGGGCAAGTCTTTGGTATATGGCACATAGAAAAACCAACTTGGGTGTTCTACGGTTGTCTTTCCCCAGACATTGATTACTGAGTTAGCTTTAGTAAAGGACACTAAAGCAGTCAGGTCATGTTTGGTAATTGGACATCCACCTATGCTGCGCTTCGCTCCACCACGAACGCGACCTCCCGGAGGGGGGCCGGGTGGAAGTGCAGGTTGATTATAGGTTGTGGCTTGAGCAAGGATCGTTTTAGCATCAGAGGGATGCCTGCGGAGGGCTGCGCCTACGCTAGGTGAAGAAACAAGAGTTGATTCCGCCACTACTGGAGTCAGGCTAACTAGTAAACTGGTGCAGCTAAAAACTACTAATATAAACAGTTTTATCGGTTGTGAATTTGACTTCATAAAAACCCTTCCTCAACTATGTAAGCCTTGTAGATTTATCTGCTGGTTATCCAAAAATTTAATCAAAAAAATCTTTATCTATTTCCCATTCCCTATTTACCACTTTTCACCCGCACTTTTGTTGCTGAATTATAAATTGACATCAGGCTAACTGTGGCTACCAGCGATAAAATCGATGGGATAAATGGTACCCAAGCACCCGAAATTAACAGACTAAAGCAGACTATATAAAGAACACCAGAGGTAATACTGACTCCCAATGCCAACCAAGGCAAGGAAAGCTTTTGCCAAGCCCAAACTCCCCCTATCAAAGACCAACCCCAAATCCAGACCACCTCAAACCACAGCGACCAAACCCGCAGTAACGGCCGCCCATCCTGCACAGCACTGAGGATCTGGCTAATCATCTGGGCTTGTACTAACACTCCTGGCATTTGCTCATCTAAAGGAGCGCCATAAGGTGTAGCCCAGGTGTCTTGAGAATCCCCTTTTGCTGTCACACCAATCAAAATAATTTTGTCTTTAATCGCACTGGGGTTAATTGGACTAGCTAAAAATTGGGTTAGCTTCACCTGTTGGGCTATCTGTTTTGAAGAACGGTAATTAAGTAAGGTTTGACCGCCATTAGCATCGATATCGTGATAGCCGCCAGAGCGAGACTTCAGACTCGGAAAAATAGTTTTACCGAGTTGCAAATTCCCTTCAGGGGTAAACTTTGGTTGAATTCCTGAAGGGCGCAGATACAAGGAGGCTAGTTGTAGACTGAATGCAAAGGTAGCAGGACACAACGATGTCGGCTCCTGGTTCATGAACAGGAGATGGCGACGGATAACTCCATCAGGATCGTGAATAAAGTCACTGAATCCCAGATTTGTTTCGGGGATTTCTGGTGGCGGCTTAATACCTGTGATATTTGCTGTGCCATCACTTCCTTTACATACGCCAACCAAATTCGGAGTTTGTTGAAGACGAGTAATTAAATCTGGTTGTTTGGCTGGAAAATCACGGTAAATATCCAAGCCGATCGCACGGGGGTGGTACTGATTCAGTTTTGCCAGGACTTTATTGAGAGATTTTTCGGAAATGGAAGCTCCAATTAACGACTCATTATTTTGTCTTTGAATTGCTAGATCGCCATCATCAATTGTGATTACTAGCAGACGCGAATCTAGGTTCTCTGTTGGGCGCGATCGCACCATCTGGTCAAAAATGGAAATTTCTAGACTTTCCAGCCAACCCACCCATCTCACCCCAAAAACCAAGCCTGTAATCGCCAAACTGGATAACAAGGTTGTCGTTAATCTGCGTCTGGTAGACAAAGCTAAATTCGGTTTCTCTTCAGGTTTTGTTGTAGACCATAATTTATCCCAAGTGGGTGGTGTCTGGGCTGGATTTTGGCAAATCATTGGTAGCCAAGTTGCACAGGGAAATCGATCTTCAAGTCCTTGCAATCGTTCTCGCGCTTGGCGTACCGCTTGATATAAAGACTCGCCACCAGCAAAGCCTTGGAGAAAATACTTTAAGAATTCCTTGGCAACCTGGTCTGGAATCGGTTCGCGCATGACAATCATCTGAGGTATTTGCAAATCAGCTAATTCTCGTGCTAATCCCAATCCATCACAAGAGTTGAATATAGCTAGTTGCAAACCATTTTCAATGGCTTTCCTCAGAGCGTACTTTAATTCGCCAATGGTCAGACTATCAGTTTTATTCAGATAAATTCGTCCGCTTTCTCCATTTTTGTTACTAGAACTGTGGCCTGCAAAAAAGAGAATATCCCAGTTTTTTCCCCAAAGAAGCTCAGTTAATTCTTTACGTTGTGGTTCTACCAGAAAACTGACATCTGCGTTACGACACTGTTGCAGTAAAGCTCGATCTGCCTGGGTGTCAATCCCCTGACTATTGCCTACAATTGCCAAAATATTGACTAATGGATTTAAAGTGCGTGGCTTGTGAATGCGATCGTAAGATGGTGAGGAAAGGGCGATTTCAGCCTTGGGGTAGCGTTCTAACAAATCCCACAAATGCCAGGGTAATAGCTGCAATTGGCTATTTTCTGTTTGCAAAATCACTCGCACTTCTTCGGTGGACAACAATCTTTCTAACCATTTTTCTCTCAAAGGGCGAAACTCTTCTGCTCGCAACCAGGTATTAAAGCGGGCCCGCAAGATATGGGAAGTGTTTTCGCAGTCTTGAATCATCGATACATTTGTCACCTGCATTTTGTCTGCATGGAGGCGATAACGATTGCCTATCTGCCGATAACTAGACTGCCAATGACTGTAATAGAGCGGCATTTCAGGAAATGAAGGTAGCTTCCCCGTGATTTCTGTTGTAGCCCGCTCCTGTTCTTCACCAATTTGGAGGGTGACAGCAAACCCTTGCTCAAAACTACCCTCTCCGAATTTCAGAACTACTAACTTACCCATGACTGTCGCTATCTCCCTGTGCAAAATCATGCCCTGTATCTAATGCCCGATCGCAAACTAAACAAGCATTCACAGACTTTTTTAAAACCCTCCAAAACCCGCCTTAAATTTTTAATTTTTAATTTTTAATTAACCAATTACCACTTAATAAATTACCGACAAACAAGGAAGATAGCTAGATGTTTCAAATTCTAAAATGTTCGGTAATGCTATTATCATTTATTGCTACTTTAACGCTAAATTGCTCTGTAGGTTCGCCACGAAACTGCAACTGAATGTAGTTGTCTAATTTTCTCGATTGAGCGTCTAGAAATACTTCTCCCGAACTATCTAGAACAGTGAGATGAACTCCGGGCGGTAGGTAGATTTGATTCCCAGTGGCGTGCAATTGGAGATGAATACTAGTTTGTCGATCCTTTTCGGGGCTGATTTCCACAATCAACATGACAGGTTGGTTCAGAATTTGGATACCCAAATCAATCAGTTTTGCGCGTTTAGTAATTGATTCTGGTCTATTGAGGGCATTAAGTTCCACAGTTTCAGTACTGCGAAAGGTATAAGCTGGTCTGAGTTCCGGCACATTCCACAGGGATTCAATAGTCTGCCAACCTGCTTCAAATATACCAGCAAACCACTGACTTAAATTGACGAGTGAACTAACTGAGGATTGGCGCAGCCGATCCAGGTGGTCGATAAAGGCTTCTAATGGTTGCAGTTGTTCTAATGGCAATGTTTCAGTTGCGACACTAGGAATAAAACCAAGCAGCTTGGCTTCTTGGAGCGATTCATCAAATTGAACTACTAAATAACCCACCCGTTCTTCCCAAGTTTCTGGAGGAATGGAACATATCTGCTGATGCAGATGGACGGGGCGACATTCCAGACGACCAACTGAGGGCACTGCTAAGTCAGCTACATTTCCACAAAGGCGCATAATGGAGTTCCAGCTGTCGCTAGCTTGGAGGTCAGTAGGAATATCCATCATTTCCAAGT
This sequence comes from Nostoc sp. 'Peltigera membranacea cyanobiont' 213, assembly GCF_002245975.1. Lineage (NCBI taxonomy): Bacteria > Bacillati > Cyanobacteriota > Cyanophyceae > Nostocales > Nostocaceae > Nostoc > Nostoc sp. 'Peltigera membranacea cyanobiont' 213. The sequence goes on from NZ_NOLI01000173.1 coordinate 9,512, forward strand.
AGTCATTCACCACCCATACAGCTAGCGTATTCAGCCGAACTTGCTCTGCTTTTTCATAATTTGGCTGTTGGTTAGCAAATTCTTGGGCAGTTCTACGAGCTGATTGGGAAATCGGCAATTTTAAAGCGAAATCGTCTAGCTGATAAGTGTAGTTACTCATAAGTCAGTCTCTAGTGATCGATGCTGCTATGTACATATCATCTACATTCAATAAATTTATGCCACAAAATAAGAATTAGGAAATTGGGAATGGGCAATGGGGAAATTTAGCAATGCCCAATACTCAATTCGCAAATTACAACCAGTTGCCAATTAGTACATAGGCAGACCAAAAGCTTGGTGCTTTGTAGTTAGGATGTTTTAGCAGTTTTAGCTGGGCACGGTGGACAGCTTCGGCTTTGGAGATTTTGCCAGTGTTGAGTTCTTGATAGAAGGCACCAACAAACATTGCTGTCGATTCATCATCAATCTGCCACAGGGAAGCTATGGTACTGCGTGCGCCAGCCCGTACAGCTGCTCCTGCTAGACCAAGTGTTGCACGGGTGTCTCCTGCTGCTGTCTGGCAAGCACTCAAAACTAATAGCTCTACTATGGTTTTTCCCTGACTGCGAAAGAGAGTATCAAAATCTTTAACATTAATCTGACCATCAAAATCCAAAATAAAAGTGTCTTCAAGGCGGGAACTAAACTGACCGTGAGTTGCTAAATGCACTATGTTGAATGAAGCGACACTAATTTGACTTTCTAAATTCTTTTTCTTAAAATCTCCATCTATTAGGCTAGTTGTTGAGACTCCTGCTTTGGTAATGCCGTTAAATTCAGATTTGATTGCTAGTAACGGTGCAAATTTGGAAAAACCCGGTGGCGGCTTAGTCAATCCTGCGGTTAGCGCTCTTAGCTGCTGTTTTACCAATGGTTTAGGGTCGAGGAGTTGCAGCCCCACACTCAGGGCAATTGCATATTTCTCTACCAAATATTTCTCACCATCATAGAGGGCTGCCATTGGTAAATTGCGTAAGGGGCCATCTAGGACAAACACTAGGGTATCTACTTTACTTTTTTGCAATTGTGATTCAATGGGTTGAAGCAGCCAGTTGTAAACTTGATGCGCCTGAATTTGAATGATTTTGGTAGCGGTGGGATTGACAAGATTTTTTCGCAGGTCTACTAAGAGTTCTTCTACTGCTGTGCGAGAAATGGGAGTAGTGTAGCTTTGCAGAGGTTGTTTGGGAATTTTGACAATTACCTGGAGTTCGTTTTCAAGAATAATCGGATAAAGGATGGCAGCCGTGGGATTATCTTTGTCTACTACTCGATCGAGGGCTACTTTCTGACCTTGTAGGCAAGCTTCCTGGAAGAAGTCGTCCAATTCTGCTAGTTGGAGTGCTTCAATCCGTTGGCGGGCTTTCTCTAAGATTTTTTGATCTGATTTTCCTTCTTGAGATTTCAGCAGTAACTCTACTGACTCTCGGTAGACGGGTTCTACACTGTCCCGGAAGTTGAATTGCAGATCCTGGTTTGCTACATCTTTATTGACTACTAAATCTTTGCGGAGAGACTGGAGAGTTTCCACAGCAGCATCATAGGCTGCGATCGCACCATTAATATCTTTTTGTACCCGCAGCAATCTACCTAACTGCCACTCCAAGGTATAGGTAATTTCTGGTGCATTGCTGCTCTGTGCCAAAGCTAACCCTTGCCGGGTAAGGTCTTGCGCTTCTGACCATTGTCCAGTTTCTTCGTACAAGCCGCCTAAACTCTTTAATGCATAGGCTTCTGCCCGCTTGTCATTTAAATTGCGAGATTTCTGAATGGCGCTGGCAAGTAATACTGCTGACTCGTGAGTGCTGAGTCCCAAGTAATAGTTTTGGCTCGATGCTTGCAGTACTCCACTCTTGACTTTCGCCATACTTTGTGAAAAGTTGACGAGAGCATAAATACTAGCACGGCTAGGGGGGAGTTGGTTGAGTTGTGATTCAATCAACGGCAAGAGACTTTGCAGTTGTGCCCATCGTTTATCTTCAATGAGTAGACTGAGGTGATTGAGTTGTGCTTGAACTTTTATTAAGGGTGGGGGAGATGCTGCAACGGTTTGTTGATAATAAGCGATCGCCTGTAGCTTATTCTGTTGTTGACGGGCATGATTCCCCAGACTGAACAGACTGGCGGCAATATCAGCGCTTGAGTGCAGATGTTGAGCAATCATCAGACTTTCTTCTAACGCCTGACGTGATTTTTTCAAATCGCCCGCTACCAAAAGGGTATCACCGAGCGATCGCAAACTCACTGTCTTTTCTCTAGAGTCTGGTTGAGATTTTAATGTCTGACTGACGCGATCGAGTGTTTTGATTGCGCGGGGGTAAAATCCTTGGGTTCGCCACGCCTGTGCTTGATTGATTAGCGATCGCACCACACCGCTTTGATTATCTGCTTGCCGATAAATTTCTTCTGTACGCTGCCAAGTTGCTAAAGCTTCTTCGGCCTGTCCCATTCTCAGTTGAAGACGACCTTGAATATCTAGTGCTTGAGCAAATATTTGCAGATTTTGGTTTTCATCCTGTCCTTTGAGCAAATTCAAGCTCTCTGCAATTGCCTGTTGTGCCTGACTCCATTCACCAAGTTGCTGGTAAGCTAGGGAAAGATTACTCAGTGTCACTGCCAGCTTGATGCTTTCCCCTTGCTGCTTGTATACTTGGACAGCCTGTTGTAACATTTCTATTGCCTTGGCAAAGTTTCCTGCATCGTATAAAACTTTGCCTTGCTGGAGTAGTGAGTCAGGGTCAGCGATCGCAGCTAGCGACGTAAGGCTATTAATTGGTAGTTGAAATGAGGAATTAATTGAACTAGGAACCCTTGCCAGGACGGGTGAACCAAGGATGCATAGCAAAGCCATCAGGAAGTATAAAGGCAAACGTAAAAAGTGAGCGGACGGGTTCTTCTTCCAATGTCCAGGCTGCTTTTGCCTTTTAACTTTTACAGAATTCGCGGCAACAATCCTAGTTGTTTTAGTCATAAGCATGACAATAGATAAATGATAACCAGGAACGCACAGGATTTACTGTAAGTGTTTGGGCTACTAGGGTAATGTTACCATTCCCATCCATTACTCATGCATGAGCTTTTGCGATCGCTCTACTCTACTGCTGCAAAACCCAACGACGAAACAGTTCTACCATAATCCGCCAACTTCCCTGAGTTTCTTCAACAACATCATGACGCTTCAAAGTATTCAGCGCTTCCTGTAAATCATGGTCATTCATACCTGTAGATTCAGCTAAGGCATCTAAACTTAGCCCTTCTGGGTGAGGTGCAAGCACTTGTACAATTGCTTGTTGACCCTCAGCACCCCGCGCCGCCTGACCCCAAACGCCATCAAAGTAGTAGCGTCCCCGTTTGAAAAACTCAGGGTCATTGATAACTGCTTCCACATCTTCTATTGTGAAAACTGGGTCACGCGATCGCCCTTGCTCAAAAACAAAGTCATTGTAGCCGCGCACTAGCTGAAAACCCAGTAGTTGCACTAAATATGGTTGACCGTGTGTCAAAGCATAAATTTCATCTAAAGCTTCCGGGATGTAGTCGAGGGGGAAGTCTTCATTACCTGGGTTAGCGAGAATTTGGCGAGTAGCTGCACGTTCTTGAAAGCCTACATGAATAGGAATGACGCTAGCAAAAAAGGGTTGAAAATAATCTGCTGTCATCTCTTCTAAAGTGTGCAAACCAGCAAAGGCAAAGGCGATTTTAGAACTCATTTGTACTAAACCCCGCAGAGAACCCATAAAGTCGATAGGGATTTTTTTCGCTTCAATTAAATCTTCAATTTTCTCGAATTCGTCTAAGGCAATGATTAACCCACCATCTAGCTGTGCTTCCACCTGTTTTAAATAGCGTTTAAAAGTCGGATAGGGAAGATTTAGTAAATCAGCGTCAGCTGGTGGTGGAAGTTTTACAGTTTGAGAAATTTCATCACAAATTAACATCAGCACTTCACCCACACCTTGGCGGCTATCTCCCAAAAGTAGCAAGTTGACATAAGCTAGCTGTATTTGTGAGCCTAGACAGTTAGCAGTGTTAAGCAGAATAGAAGTTTTGCCCATGCGCCTGTGACCGTAGAGAACTATAGACTGGAGTTGATTACCTATTACCCAGAGTTCTTCTAACTGTCTGATGATATCTTCTCGCCCAACAAAGAGATGACCTTGAACCGGGTCGCCTACAACATAAGGATTAACCACAGGCTTGGTGATGGAAATTTCTCCCACTTCACCAGCGATTTGTAAAAGGCTTTCTTTCCAAGTTTCAGCGATATCTATAATTAACCCTTGCTCTGCTTGCGGCAAGGTATGAGCTTGATTTAGGATATTTGTCAGTTCGCCTAATGCTCGATTAAGAGCGAAAGACCTGGCTGAACGTGAGACGCTGCGATTAACAAACTGCACATCCTCAACAACTCGACGCAGACTAGCAAGGACTTTCCAAGTAATTGGACGTAAAAGCGGTTCCTGTGGAAAAGGAGGAACTTGGATAGCAGCAATAGAGGCTGGTTTTTCAGCTTTCTCAAACGCCGCTAAAGTTTGGGCAAGGGTAAACATTTCCTCGCCGTAAAGTAGAGAACGTACTATGGTAAAAGCCTCTATTGCTCTCGCTGGTTCTTTTTCATGCAGATGCCAAAAACCAGCAGCAGCAGCACGAGCAGGAGTATCTAAACGAGTGTCTGTGTTAAAGCGAGCCTGTAAACCTTCTCCCCAAGAACGAGGCAAGAAAAAGAACCAAGGGAAGGAAAAGAAATCTTTGATAAACGTTGACTTTAGGGTTTCTTCTAAAGAAGCTGAGGCAAAACGTACTGCACTCCAATCAAAGGGATTTGCCGCCAGTCGAGAGACAGTCCAAATAAGTTGCTCTGAGGGTATTTTGGCAAGTACTCTATTAACTGCTTGGACAACAGGAATGAATTGTAAGGTATATGCCAGCAGTTGATTAGTATTATGTAAACCTGTTTCCCAATCATTTTGCAACCAATTTTCCAAGCGCCAAACAAGACTAGGAAGGGGAAGCAAAGTGATGCGGGGAAGTAGCCAACTACTGTTTTGAATTGTTCGCAAGTTTAAAGGTAAGCCAATAAGCCAAGTTTCTGGACGCAGTACCGCCACACCGAACGCCACACCTACCGCCACGCCTCCCGCCACACCGAACGCCACGCCTCCCGCCACACCGAACGCCACACCGAACGTCACGCCTACCGCCACACCGAACGTCACGCCTACCGCCACGCCTCCCGCCACACCGAACGCC
>NZ_NOLI01000174.1:0-14710 GCF_002245975.1 Nostoc sp. 'Peltigera membranacea cyanobiont' 213
TTAGATTCCCTATAAATAAAGAATATCATACATCTGGCCAATTTACTTGCGCTGAGGAATTAATTTACAAAGAGTATTCGTGGTTACAATTAGTCATCATCTAGAGAGCCTCAAAGCCGATAATTGCGTTATTCTGTTGTTGAAAGTTGAGAAAATATCGTCGATTTCTCTTTAGTGAGATATCTATATTGAGGACATAAAGTAAATCATTTATATCTTCACTTCCAGTTAGAATAGTCTGTCTATTCTCTTGACTCAAAGTTTTTTATATAGAATGATTGGGATTACTTTAAATCTATACAGAACTGTCTATTCTAAACTGGCTTTATTCTCATTTTGCAATATTAATTCAGCTAATTGTTATCAGCTTTACTATTATTAATTAGAAAGGTTGATAGGATTTTGAAATCAAGGAACTTAAATAAGTTTCTGACAAAACTTACATATTAGAAGAGTCTGTCTTCTGATCAATTGCAACTGGAGCAATCAGCCATGCCAATGAAGTTGTTTAAGTGCGACGAAACTATTCCCGAACGGGAGAAGCACATATATATTAAAGAGAAAGGAGAAGATACAACCCAGTTTCTCCCTAGCGCCCACGTCGAAACGATTCCCGGCTCATTATCTGAGCGCGGATGCAGCTATTGTGGTGCAAAGCTAGTAATTGGTGGTGTTCTCAAGGATACTATCCAGTTGATACATGGGCCTGTGGGCTGTGCTTATGATACATGGCACACCAAACGCTATCCTAGCGACAATGGCAACTTCCAACTTAAATATGTCTGGTCATCAGACATGAAGGAACAGCACGTTGTCTTCGGTGGTGAAAAGCTGCTCAAAAAAGCGATGCTGGAAGCCTTTGCCGAATTTCCTGACATCAAGCGGATGATGGTGTACACCACCTGCTCTACTGCTTTGATTGGCGATGATATCAAACCTGTAGTCAAAGAAGTAGAAAAAGAACTCGGTGATGTCGATATCTTCACTGTGGAGTGTCCGGGTTTTGCTGGGGTGAGTCAATCCAAAGGACACCACGTGTTCAACATGGGGTGGATGACTGACAAGGTAGGAACTTATGAGCCGGAAATTACCAGCCCATATACTATCAATGTCATTGGTGACTACAACATTCAAGGAGATACCTTTGTCCTTGAAAAGTACATGGAAAAAATGGGTGTGCAAATTATTGCCCATTTTACTGGTAATGGTACTTATGACTCATTGCGTGGAATGCACAGAGCGCAGTTGAATGTTACCAACTGTGCCCGTTCTGCTGGGTATATTGCCAATGAGCTAAAGAAAAAATATGGCATTCCCCGGATTGATGTGGATACTTGGGGCTTTGACTATGCTAAGGAAGGGTTACGCAAAATCGGTGCTTTCTTTGGGATTGAAGATAGAGCCGAAGCGGTGATTGCTGAAGAAGTGGCTAAATATGAGTCGAAGTTAGCTTGGTACAAGGAGCGCTTGACTGGGAAAAAGGTCTGTATTTGGACTGGAGGCCCACGTTTGTGGCACTGGACTAAAGCGCTAGAAGACGATTTGGGGATGAAAGTGGTTGCCATGTCGTCCAAGTTTGGACACCAAGAGGATTTTGAAAAGGTAATTGCCAGAGGTGAAGAAGGGACTATCTATATTGATGATGGCAATGAACTTGAGTTCTTCGAGGTGCTGGAGATGGTTAAGCCTGATTTGGTGTTGACTGGCCCGAGGGTGGGTGCATTGGTGAAGAAGTTGCATTTGCCTTATGTGAATGGTCATGGCTACCACAATGGCCCTTATATGGGTTTTGAAGGTGCGGTGAATATGGCAAGGGATATGTACAATGCCATTTACTCCCCTTTGATGAAACTCGCTCAATCTGATATCCGTGCAGGGCAAAATCTGCCAAGTACCAATGGTAATGGCAACGGTAAAGCAACCAAAGAGCTATCTGAGCAAGTCGTTTCTTTAGTTCAACAGCAAGTTAAGGAAGCCACTTCACAGGTTAAACAGCCAGCTAAGGAAGTTGCACCACAGGTTAAACAGCCAGCTAAAGAAGCCACTTCACAGGTTAAACCACAAGCTAAAGAAGTTGCGCCACAGATTCAACCACAAGCTAAAGAAGTTGCGCCACAGGTTAAACCACAAGCTAAAGAAGTTGCGCCACAGGTTAAACCACAAGCTAAAGAAGTTGCGCCACAAGTTCAACCACAAGCTAAAGAAGTTGCGCCACAGGTTAAACCACAAGCTAAAGAAGTTGCGCCACAAGTTCAAGTGCAAGCTAAGGAAATCGCGTCATACATTCAAGAACGAGCTGCGGAAGTCACAAAATTAATTCAAGAACGTTGTTTGTGGCAGTTTCACTCTCGTGCATGGGATCGGGAAGAAAACATCAATGGTGTTCTCAATATGACCGCCCAAATCTTGACTGGAGAAAAGGTAGTTCTGGAAACCTTGATTGACAGGGGTTTTTATGCAGATGCGAAGATCCTTTCGGCTGACCTGGAAATTAGGTTTTCATGGTTAAATAGCATGGAGAACTCGCAAAAGAAGGCAGTACTGGAAGCTGTTAAGGCAATGCTGGTCGATATTGTAATAACCAAGTCGAAGAATGGTGAATTACATTATTCGCTTTATTAAAGCAATTGGATCGGTAATTCAACCAAACTAGGACTTACGCAAAGGTAAGGAAAACAAACCACAGAGGACGCAGAGGCCACGGGGGAAGAGAGTTTAAGAGAGTTTTTGCGTAAGTCCTACAAACGAACGGCGTTGTTGAATTGGAGGATGAATTAGAGTCAAGTCATCCTGTTAGTGTTTGTGCAGAAATTTTCTTACAGAGTAGAGACTTGCAGAGTAGAGAGCGATGCCTACGGCAAGCTAACGCTAACGCTGCTACGGGCTACACCAAAAGCATTCCCAAGAAGCGTAGTGTCTGACTACAGAAGCATCTCATCTAGCTTTCAAGATTTTCACGAAATTCAATTCTACTTTTTTTCTGTAATCGATGCTATGAGTAGCTTGCTTTTTGGTTGGATGCAGCGTTAACTTGCCACACATACCGCTCTACTTTCTTAAGCTCGAAAAGACACTTCATCTCTTCGTTCAGCAACGCCAAACAAAATCACGCAATTTTTTACCACATAGGAGTCAAGAGAATGTCTTTAGTCGTAAAACAGAAAGAACGCAAGGGAATCATCAATCCTATATTTACCTGTCAGCCTGCTGGGGCTGAATACGCTTCCATTGGAATCAAAGATTGTATTCCCCTGGTGCATGGAGGACAAGGATGTAGTATGTTCGTTCGTCTCCTGTTTGCCCAGCATTTGAAGGAAAATTTCGACATTGCTTCTTCTTCACTCCATGAAAATAGCGCTGTTCTTGGAGGACAGCCACGCATTGAGGAAGGCGTAAAGACCTTAGTAGCACGATATCCCGATTTACGGATTATCCCAATTATTACGACTTGTTCAACTGAGACAATTGGGGACGATATCGAAGGAACCATTAACAAGCTCAACGGCTTTTTAAAGGAAGCTTATCCCGATCGCAAGGTTATTCTTGTTCCTGTACATACCCCCAGTTACAAAGGCTCTCAAGTCACTGGCTATAATGTTGGCGTACACGCAATTATTTCTAGCCTAGCAAAAAAAGGCGAACCAACTGGCAAGTTGAACATCATTACTGGGTGGCTTAACCCTGGAGATGTCACTGAAGTTAAACGCATCTTAAAAGAGATGGACGTTCCAGGAAACATTTTACTGGATACAGAAACCTTTGATGCGCCCACCATGCCCGATAAGACAAGTTTTGCCTTTGGCAATACAACCATCGAAGACATCGCTGATTCTGCCAATGCGTTGGGAACTATTGCCTTATGTAAATATGAAGGCGGCAGTTCAGCCGAATTCTTACAAGAGAAGTTCAAAGTTCCGGCAATTCTTGGCCCAACACCAATTGGTATCAAAAATACCGACATCTGGCTGCAAAATATCAGCAAAATGACTGGTAAACCAATACCAGAATCTTTAGTCAGAGAACGGGGTAAAGCTATTGATGCGATCGCAGACCTCGCACACATGTTCTTCGCCAACAAGAAGGTAGCTATTTACGGAGATCCCGATCTAGTAATTGGTCTAGCAGAGTTCTGCTTAGAAGTTGAGTTAGAGCCAGTGCTAATGTTGTTGGGAGACGACAACAAAGCCTGCACCAAAGACCCAAGAATTGCCGAGTTGGAGAAGCAAGCAGCTTGTGATATCGAAGTTATCTGGAATGCAGACCTCTGGGAATTGGAGCGCCGCATTACAGATAAATCCCTCGAAATTGACTTGATTCTAGGTCATTCCAAGGGTCGGTATATTTCTATCGACAACAAAATTCCGATGGTTCGGGTAGGTTTCCCCAGCTTTGACCGCGCAGGTCTATGGAAATATCCTGTGATTGGCTATAAAGGAGCAGAATGGCTAGCAGATAACATTGCCAACGCCATGTTTGCAGATATGGAGAACAAGCACGATCGCGAGTGGATCTTAAACGTCTGGTAGATTAAATTTTCAACGCATAGGCGCAACTCTTGGAGACGCTACGCGTAGCTAGCTTGCTTCCCCGTAGGGGTACGCCTTCCCGCAGGGTAGGAACGCAGAGTAAAACGCAGAGGAGCGCAGAGTTTGAGTGCTGGAGCCTCTATTCAAAACTTTGCGTTCCTTTGCGCCAACCTCAGCGCGACGGCAGTCGCTACAACGGGGGGAACCCCCGCAACGCGCTGCCTCCCCTTTGCGTTTAAAAAAGATGAAATATTTGGAGGACTATCATGATAGATCAGAATGTCGTATTTTACGGAAACTTGAGCGAACTTTATCGCTTGGCAAAAGAAGGTAAGATTAAGACCACTTTACAAGGTAGTCATACCCGCCCCTGTAAATTTTGGACTGCAACGAAGATTTTAAGTGGGATTAAAAATGCGATCATCATTTCTCACGGGCCGAGTGGCTGTGCTTATGGTGTAAAGCGGGCATACAAGCTGACCAATAGCCGCAATAGTGGTTCCCCTTATGAACCCGTGGTGACTACGAACATGAGTGAGAAGGCGGTAATTTTTGGCGGGGAAAAAGAATTAGCAGGCGCAATTCGAGAAGTAGATGAAAAATACCATCCCGATGCGATCGTTGTTGCCACTAGTTGTGCGTCTGGTATTATTGGCGACTGTGTTGATGATGTCGTGAATAAAGCCCGCAGCGAAATCGATGCTGAGATCATGACGATACATTGTGAAGGATTCGCCGGGGAGTATCGCAGTGGATTTGATATCGTATTTCGGCAAATCGTAGACTTTATGGAGCCACCAACTCCAGAGCGGAAAGCAAAACTAGCTGATTCTGTCAATATTGTGGGCGCGAAGATGGGCCCTGAAAGGACGGAAGTCGAAACCGATGTTAAAGAATTGGTGCGATTGATAGAAGGAATAGGGGCAAGAGTTCACAGCGTCATCGCAGGTGATTGTACATTAGAAGAACTCAAGCAAGCACCGAGTGCAGCAGTCAACTGTACTTTATGTTTGGATCTTGGCTATACCATTGGCAAAGCCATGTCAGACAAGTTTGGTACGCCGTTAAATTCTACTATCCTTCCATACGGAATCAGCGCTACAGAAAAATGGCTCGAAGGGGCGGCAAAATATTTAGGGATGGAAGAACAGGCGGCTGCCCTAATGGAAAAGGAATATGCCGCAATCAAGACTGAATTTGAAGCAGCTAAGAGTTATATAGAAGGGAAGTTAGCGATTATCGAAGGACATGATGCTATCAAGTGCTTATCCCTTGCTCACATGTTGGATCGTGATTTTGGGATGCGTGTAGTAATCTATAACTTCCATCCCTGGAGTACAGAAGCACGAGAAACCAGTGTAGACTACCTATTGGAAACAGGGTTAGACCCGGAAATCCTGATTACGAAAGGGACACTGGCCTTTGGCAAGTACGAGTCCATGAAACAAACGGAAGATGAATTACTGGATTTCATTGGTGGTCTTGATGCAGAATCAGTAGTTTATTTTGGTTCTTCCTTGAGTTTCCCCCATATTCCCGTAGTCGATTTAAATGCTATCTTAAATCGTCCCAGATTTGGCTATCGCGGAGCCTTAAAGGTTGCAAGGTGTATTAAAACAGCACTTCAATATGGCTTTAGACCTCGGAGTGCTTTAACCAAGCAAATGGTATTCCCTAAAAATTCCGGGTTAGCATCTACTCAATCACTAAGCGGAAAATTAGCTCAAGACATGCCTGACTGTACCGTATATGCAGAGAAAAGACGGGGAAAATGTATGAACGAGTAATACCAATTTTGGATTACAAGAAAATTGTAGCGACTATCTTAAAATGTCAAAGCGGAAGTCATTACAGGCTGTGCAAAATGTGAAGACAGAAATTGCTACAGGGAAAGCAGAAGCCGTTACAGGCTACGCAAAACACGGAAATGTGAAGGCAGAAGTCGCTACAGGGAAGACAGAAGCTCTTACAGGCTACGCGAAACACGGAAACGTGAAGGCAGAAGTCGCTACAGGGAAGACGGAAGCTCTTATAAGCTGCGCGAAACACGGAAACGTGAAGACAGAAGCCGTTACAGGCTGCGCGAAACACGGAAACGTGAAGGCAGAAGTCGCTACAGGGAAAATAGAAGCCGTTACAGGCTGCACAAAACACGGAAACGTTAAAGCAGAAGTCGCTACAGGCTGTGTGAAACGCATTTACTATAGTCAAGCCTTAGAAAAACAGGAGGAAAAAATGTCTGCTGAAACAACTTTTGACAATTGTAATCATAGTAAAGACCCAGTAGTTGGCTGTGCCCTTGAAGGTATTGCAACTACAGTTGCTGGTATTAAAGATGTCAGTATTGTGATTCAGTCTCCACAGGGTTGCGCGTCCACTGTCGCAGCTGGGTATGATGCTCATGAGGTTGATTTCACCAAGCGGAAAGTAGGTTGTACTCGTCTTTTTGAGTCAGACATTGTGATGGGAGCGTCTGATAAACTCAAAGGGATGATTAAAGAGGCGGATCAATCTTTTGATTCTAAGGTGATGTTTGTCGTTGGGACTTGCGCGGCAGACATTATTGGTGAAGATATTGCGGGATTGTGCAACCAGCTTCAGCCAGATATCAAAGCCAAACTCGTTCCTTTAATGGCTGGTGGGTTTCGGGGCAATGCTTACGATGGCTTGGAGATGGGTTTGGAGGCTTTACTTCCTTTTATCAAAAAAAGGCAGACTAAGAGAAGGGGTAGGAAGCCAAGGATTGTAAATATCATTGCACCACAGGCAAATCTGAATCCTACTTGGTGGGCTGATTTGGAATGGGTAAAAAAGACGTTAAAATCTTTAAGGATTAAAGTACAGACGGTCTTCTCTCATAATACCTCCTTTGAAGAACTAGAGCAAGCTGGTGAGGCAACCGCCAATATTGTTCTCAGTCATGATGTTGGGTATAAGTTTGCTCGGAAAATGCAACAGACCCATGACATCCCTTTGATCCTTGATGATATACCTTTACCAATAGGTGTAAACAACACTACTCAGTGGTTGAAGGCATTGGCGGCACATTTCAAGATAGATGAAAAAGTAGAGCCAATCATCAAACAAGGCGAAGAAATGGTTGTAGATACACTTCGCAAACGAGCATTGATGATTATTCCCCGATATCGTAACTGTAGAATTGCCGTATCTGCGGATGGGACGCTTGGCATTGGACTGGTCAGAATGCTCTTTGAAGAATTGGAGATGATTCCAGAAGTCTTATTATTTCGCTCGGCGATGCCTGATTCTCGTTCAATTTTGGAGCGAGAACTGCACAGCCTCGGTCTTACTTCCCGCGTAATATTTTCGGCAGATGGCTATCAGGTAAAACAGACTTTAGAAGAGTTTGATGTTGATGCTGTGATTGGCTCGGCATGGGAAAAATACATGGCAGAGGAACTAGGAATAAAAATTGCTTTTGATGTATTTAGCCCCACTAACAGAGAAACTTATGTTGATAAGCCATATTTTGGCTATGAAGGCATGATCAATATAATGGAGGTGATTGCTAACGATTGGGATAGAGCTTTTCGTTCCAAAGAGATTCATTGGACATAGAAAGGTATTGTGTCAAGAATGTTTTGATATCTTGATGCAGAGTTATCAAGAAGTATTGTGCTACACGTTTGGAGTAACGGCGATCGCTACAACGCTGAGTAACTGCCGTTACAAAGCGTTAGCCATTCATCTCCCTTTAGGAGACGCTTGCTAGATGGCAAAGCATTTGAATTTAACTGTACTAATCTCTCCACCGCAACAGAATTCACTTGAAGTCAATTGCATTGCTTCGTGTATTAGTGTAGAGGAATAATAAAGTTCAACAATTTCAAGAGCTACAACCCTTAATTTTTGGTTATCCATCACAGATACCAGAAAAATAAAGTTGAACAATAACTGTCCTCAGTTGAGTTCAGTTTAGCAATGTAGAAGAGCGCAGGTCGATTTTTTGAATAAAAAAGTTCAACAATATAGGGTCTGATTAACCGGAGTCTTTTCCTACACTATCATTCAAAGACTTCCACAAAGCTTCTAGCTTACGCAACATAGTCATTGGACTCTTGCTATAATTAAAACTAAGGTTGTACGCAGCTTGCTGAAAATTTCGTCTATCAACAACATTTAATTCCAAATATTTTTGTTCCCATAATTGACCAAACGTCACGATTCTTTCAAATCGAAACTTATCAACTTTAGTCAAATTCACGCCAATCTTACTATATTGAAAACCGCAATCACACTCAAAAGTGCCTATAGGATTTTTTATATAAGAATAGGTCGAATCTAGATCATTGCTTAAAAGCATGACTAACTTCGTAACCACAGAATGGAGATAGTGTTCGCAAGCAGGATTTAGACAAAGCCAAGGACCCTTACCAAAAGGTTTATATTTAGATTTGCGAGCAAAAAATGTTGAAGGCGAATTCCTCAAAAATCTAATCATTAGCAGATGCATTACCGGGTCAAAAACCTCCAAATGTAATCGAAAAATTTTAAATAAATTTATGTTATTATTACTGACATTTATACCAAGAGCCTCAAGAAATTCACTTCCATAAAAAGACAAAAATTTCTGTCGTAAACCTTGCTCATATACCTGACGGTCTAGAGTCGCTAAATTCCTCTTAATCAATAAAACTATATATTGGATATGAAACCAATCTAATTCCTTAGAAGGAAGCGATTTGAAGTCACAGGTCATTAACCACTCAATATCAGATGCAATTAGGCGTAACCACTCTTTAGTGGATTCACTGTAATTTTTCGTTACATTCGATATAGGACAGTTTTCCAAACTAGCAATACCAACTTGATACCACTTATTATTCCAGATAGGTACAATGCTATCGTTTAAGACAACATCATGAATTGTGCAGACAAGAACACCAGGTGTTTGGTGAAGTCGATGCCAATATGCCTCGCCAAATGTATGCAAGTTTTCAAAAAGGCATTTTGGACAAAACCTAAAATATTTTGGCAGATAAACCGAGCTTGCTATTCCTCTATAAATATATGTCCCCAACTCTCCTTTCATGTAACCCAGAATAGCTGATTTGCTGTCAGGCATAAAGACTGCATACATGGGGTACAGTGTATGTTTTTGGATTAGACTTTCTACCGTATGTTGAGAAAGCAACGGAAGATTTTTAATTAAATAGGTTAAGTTATAGGGTAAGTCCGGCCTAACTATAGTATTCCGGGAATTGAACAATTCTTGCAACGTTTCATCAGGCTTTATATTACCACTTCTGGCATGATAACGTGCAAACACGCTATATAAAATCTCATCTGGGTAAGGCGTAGGGAAAAAACTGAGCATATACTACTCACCAATAAAAAAGTCTTTGAGTGGATCTTTAATAATCCCCAAAGCTTTCAAATCCTCACAAGCTGGAGTTTGATTTTTCTTCGCATTTTCAACAATAACTCGGATATCATTCTCCTGATACTTCGGTTGAAGTTTTATTTTTCGTTCTTGATGCTGAACTGGCTCTGCTGAAATATTACCGCATTGCAAAGCTAGTTTATAAGCCTCTTTAAGTAGCACTTTTTTATCTGCATCTTCTCTATGAGAAGCAACAACTTTTTCGGCACAATTCTTGGCAGTAGCAGGTGGAACATCTAAATTAATCAGTTCAATAATTACATGACGTAGCGTTGCTGATATGTGACCCATCCTCTGTGATGAGCGTGCTAATCTTCTCACTTCTTCTAAATCTGTTTCTTCAAGAGAATCCAAGCACTTATTGCGGTATAAATTTGTGTCCAATGGAGCAATATCTTTGTATTTCATCATCCATTTCTCATCCCCAGACCTAATAGCATCTAACATTGGTTTAACTAGATGCAGACCGTCAGCAGCACAAGCGTGAATCAAGTCAACAGTGATTACTTCGCTCCCTAAAGCAATAGCTCTCCATTGCACCATTTTATAGAGTTTAATGACGATATCAATAATTCCTTGGCTTTCATAATATAGAGCCGTGGTAATATTTGCAGTTAACGGTATATATTGTTTTGTCCACTGAAACTCCCACATTCCTTCGATAAAAAAGTTCCATTCCCGATTGTTTTCCATCCTGTCCCAAATTACTCCCCCTTCTCCCACACCTCTTCTCGCATTTCTAAAATTACCTTGAAGAATTGGGAAAGCCTCATTTGTACCAACGCGAATTACTGGGACTCCAATAATATTGTCCATTTTCACCAAAAAATTCAACATTTCGGAGCTATTTCTTCTGGCTGCTACTAAATTTTGCATTTCATCGATAACTAAAACTCCTAAATGTTGAGTGTGGGCAATTTGGGCAACTTGAGCCAGCATATAATCCTCAGAGTTGCGTTTTACCCCAAATTTTTGGAAGTTATTAGTGCCGAGTAATTTGTCAACGGCTCTGAAGAAGTCGATACACAAACCCTTCAAAGAACCGGCATGGGGACAGTCAACTTTCAACCAAACAATTTGGTAAACACTATGAGCTGGATGGACAATCACCTGGGGATATAAAGAGAGGATATTTAGGAGATTGGTTGTCTTGCCTATTCCTGACGGCCCAATGATTGTCAACCCAGATGCCGAGGTGGGAACATCTACATACTCCTCTAAGTTAAAACCTCCTCCAGAAAGCACCGCCTGATAAATTTGACCGCTACGCAGTGCATATTCTGGTTGCAAAGGATTTCGCCTCAGATAACCTTGCATAATTAATACGCAAACTACCTGTTGTAAATCAACGGTTTTATTCAATGGGTCAAAATATCTCGATAGTCGCTCAATACAGTGAAATCTGTACTGAGGCTCTAGTTCTCTTTCTGAAGATTTGCACGTCGGAAGTCGTGTCACATACTCAACAAATTTCTCTCTAGAAAAGATAGGAGGAAGAGAGCGAATTATTGGATTTGTATTATATTCAGACAACTTGTGGTCTCTGTATTTAGCAACAGCAGCCCATTCCCCGTTGGGAATTTTAACCCATTCCCACTCATTCTCTATGTTCATTAAAATGCTCCTGGCGCTTCTTTCTCAGAAGCTCCAAATGGTCAGGCTGTAATGATTTATTTTCTTTAGAGTCAGAATTTTTGCTCGGCATAACTGTCTCAGGAATAGGAGTTTCTGTCTTAGCTAACTCGAACCCCTCATAGTCGCGTCGTTTAGCCTTCTCTGAAGCTCTATTTCCCCTAATCCCAGCAACTTTTTGGTTATCACTTACCCTATTATCAACAGTTACAGAGGCTAAATCATTAGCTCTGTTGACAACATTTTCAATGTCAGCTATTAAGTCAACACAAGCTTGAAGTTCATTGCCTTGACTTTTCTGATAAAGCCACTCTTCATAAGCGACTAAATATTCAATATCATGTATATTTTTCTGAGAATAACGCTCTTCTGGATCTAAAAGAAAGCACTTCTCAAAATCTCTACCATCAGGAGAGCGGACATAGATAAAATTGGGTTTACGATAGTCGTAAGAAATATCTAATAATTTATCTGATTTGGAGAGCAAATTACTTCTAGCTTTTTCAAACCAGAATTCTTTCAATGCCTTTTCACAACTGTAATACATTCCCTTAAATTTGATGCCACGAGCGGTGATGGTCGCTTTATTACTTGGCATCAAATTTAGCTTGATGATATCTTCAGGAAAAGTCCTGAGTCTACCAGAACGATTTTCTATCCCCCACTTCCATAATTCTATGGGTATGGGATTTACATTATCAGTAATCATCATTTCTTCCCTATCATAACTGGCCAGGTAATGATGATTATTGTGATAGCGAATTAAGTGGATAATAATTTCAGTAAACTGCTCTATGTCAACTCTGCTATCAAGACGATAGTCTCGCCCCCCTCTTTGTCTAAAATCTGTGTCTATATAACCGGGTAAAAATGGTTTGACATGACCATGAATTGTACGGAAGTACCTCTCTACTAAACCCTTCCAATCAGCACGGTAAGGTGCAGCATTTTCAATTCGGACATTGAGATTTGGGATTAATGTCTCTACTGCCATCCCTGCAAGTTCGCCTCGGTCGCCCAAAATTGCATCTGGCAGATGGTGGCAAGGCCATTCCGTAGAGGAAATATTAATGCCATATTCCTGACAAAACTGTATTTTATCTGTGGCTGCATTAGCTAGAGCCATCATTGCTCCTGTCCAAGAAGGCCCCTCTAAACCAACATAAACCCCCACAATCATTCGGCTGAAAACATCAATGATTACATAAATTACTGGTCTGCCAATAATCCAGTTAGAGTTGTACTTAGAAACCAAATATACATCTGCAATTGTGGCATCAATTTGGTATCTAGAACCGGGACCAATGGTTTCCATCTTAGATGTTCCTAGAATTGCTCTATGCTCCAAAGCAAATCTTTTCGCTCCCTTTCGTTCTGTAATGCTTTTTTTGATATCTGATAGTTCGACTTCATACCAATATTTCAATTGAGTGAATGTCGGCCTAAGTTCGGGGGGAATTAATAGGGATTTTTTTACACCATTTTCGTCATAACGAATATCTGATGAATAATATTCCCTAATCATTAATTTATAAGTAGTCCTCAAAGAATTCTGTTTGTCATTGTTGTAAAATTTGGCTATGGAAATTCTAAAAATTTTCAGATCATCGTCTGTTACATTAATCCCTACACCAATTTCTGGTTCGTGGGCATATTTTCTTGGTCTTCCTCGTTTCTTTTCTCCACATTTTTTGGGCTTTCCGAGACCTCCACAATTTGAATAGTCAGGTAAAAGCGCATTTTGATTTTTCCCTCTCTGCCAGAATCTTCTCAAATATTCATAAACTGTTTTTTCGACTAATTTATTTTCACTTCTCCCCTGGTTATATTGTTCAACAACCTGCTTGATAAGCGAACCCCGTGACGAACGATAGTATATGTCCGGTTCTTTTTCAACCAGGGATGAAATTAGTGACCAAGCATTTTCTCTATAATCTTTTTGTATCTTAGTTAAATCTTCATCACTCAAATGCCTTGCCCAAGGGTCTTGTTTAAGCTTCAATGCTTGTTCTGTATGAATTGCAACTCTTATTTCTGAAACTTTTTTCGCTTCGGGAAACCCTTTCTTAGCATTTATGTCAAAAACAAAGGCAATGTTATAACCAGAATCAATCCACAGAACTCTCTCAATCAAGTTGGGAGGGTTTGAGTCTATCCATTCTATGAGGTCGTTGACAAATAAATTATTATTCATTCAATTTTTCCTAATGCCTTATTACTTAATCATAATTTTTTGAATTGTTTGAACTGAAGGGCAGCTAGATATTTTGGTTGATTCCATATCCATTAATATTTCTTTGGTGGCAATCAGATGCTTAAAAAGCATTAGTGATGTCCCAGATTCTATATTCATTTCTCTGTCTAAAGCTGTTGTCACTTTGTTGATAGTGGCACTACTTTTTTGGAGCCGAGACTTTAAAATACTTGAGAGTCCTCGTAGTTCCTCAACTGCCATTTCGGTAGTCGCTTCTAACGAGTAAGAAGAATGAATCCACTCGATATTCAGAGCTAAAAGCCTGGGAATTTCTTTTTCTGTTACAATTCCCCAGTCAATATTTTGGTCAGCATAATAGCGTCTTTCTAACTCAAATTTCTCAGCTACTGATTTTTTTTCCAAATCTGAAGATGGTTTGACTGTTCGAGCAATTTGAACTGACTTACCCGATTTATTGGCTGTTAGCATGAAGTCAGTAGTTAAAACGTAAGGTATACCGCTAACTGGGTCAGTGGGGTATTTCATTCCCATGTCATTAGCGATACTCGTACATAATTCTAGGTTGAGCAGGGGGAATTGCTCCCTGATATCTACGACAATATCTGACCACTCGAACAGATAAAACAGTCGCCGCTCATGGTCTGATAAGAAATGATGCACTCGATTGGTCTTCCAACCAGGGCTTCTTGCCGATCTGCCCATTGAGGGGAAATCGGAGACAGTGATCCAAGGCTTATACTTCTCTCCACTACCTTGACCGCGACCTTCTTTGATGTAGCGCTCAAACTTGGCTTGAGTCCACTCCTGCCTACCTCTCGCCATAAAGCTTACCTTTCTGGATCTGCCCAGACCATGCACATCCAGAAATTGTAGAACTTTTTTATTTATTGTTGGACTTTATTATTTATTGTTGAACTTTTTTATTCTTCTACA
>NZ_NOLI01000175.1:0-14627 GCF_002245975.1 Nostoc sp. 'Peltigera membranacea cyanobiont' 213
CGCCAGTGGTGACAACACGATCAAATTGTGGAATCGGGAGACGGGCAAAGAAATTTCCACCCTGAGTGGGCATAGCGATTGGGTCAACAGCGTCGTCTTCAGCCCGGATGGCAAAACTTTAGCTTCCGCCAGTGATGACAACACGATCAAATTGTGGAATCGGGAGACGGGCAAAGAAATTTCCACCCTGAGTGGGCATAGCAGTTTCGTCAACAGCGTCGTCTTCAGCCCGGATGGCAAAACTTTAGCTTCCGCCAGTGCTGACAAGACGATCAAATTGTGGAATCGGGAGACGGGCAAAGAAATTTCCACCCTGAGTGGGCATAGCGCTGCGGTCATCAGCGTCGTCTTCAGCCCGGATGGCAAAACTTTAGCTTCCGCCAGTGGTGACAACACGATCAAATTGTGGAATCGGGAGACGGGCAAAGAAATTTCCACCCTGAGTGGGCATAGCGATTGGGTCAACAGCGTCGTCTTCAGCCCGGATGGCAAAACTTTAGCTTCCGCCAGTGATGACAACACGATCAAATTGTGGAATCGGGAGACGGGCAAAGAAATTTCCACCCTGAGTGGGCATAGCAGTTTCGTCAACAGCGTCGTCTTCAGCCCGGATGGCAAAACTTTAGCTTCCGCCAGTGCTGACAAGACAATCAAATTGTGGAATCTGAATCTTGATGATTTATTAGCACAGGGTTGCAGTTGGCTTAAGGGTTATTTGGCTAGCCATCCTGATGCGGTTAAGGTGTGTTCGGGGGAGTAGGGAGAGGGGAAGCAGGGGGGCAGGGCTGTAGGTGATGGATGCGATCGCAATACGGTTCGGATAAGACTCGATCCCCCCAACCCCCCTTAAAAAGGGGGGCTAAAAAATGGCTCTATTTCCCCCTTTTTAAGGGGGACTAAGGGGGATCTTTAAGACCTATGCACTTAACCGAACCGTATTGGATGCCGCAGCTACGCCCGTCGTAGACATCGCTTGATAACAAAGGGACAAAATTCAAGTTCTGAACTCGGCGTTTCAAGTTCCGAACACCAATAGCCGAGCAAAAAGGTCGAAGTTCCGAGTTCCGAACACCAATGACCGAGCAAAAAGGTCGAAGTTCCGAGTTCCGAACACCAATGACTGAGCAAAAAGGTCGAAGTTTCGAGTTCCGAACACCAATGACCGAGCAAAAAGGTCGAAGTTCCGAGTTAAACCTCTGGTTCTACTCCCAGCGCTTTTAACTGAGCGGCTAATCTCTCTGCACACTGGCGTTCTTTTGCTGCTAACTCCAAACCCCACAGTAATAATTCGTCGTTGTCATCCCACCAACGAAACCAATAACCTGTGCGGTTTTCTCGGCTTCCTTGCCATACGCCTAAAAACAAGTTCATTTCGGCAATCCAGTGACAATTATTTGCATCCGGTGTTTGCAGTTCATAATGTCCTAAATCATCTCGCCGATAAACTTCTAAGACTCCGCCATCTGGTTCAAAAATGGCATAGTTTGGCACTTGTAAAATCTGCTCATAATAAAACCATTTACCTGGGGGATAAGTCGGTTTACTAGAATACTCTCCACCTTCGGTATCTGAGAGAAATTCCATCACAATTACGGGAATATCACCTTGGAGTCGTGGCGTATAACTGCGCTTCACTTCTTCTCGTGAGACTCGAATAGATGGTACATAACCCCAATCTGGTGCTTTGACCACAAATCGATTATTTAAGGTGGCGCAGATACCGTAGTTAGTGATGGTTAAAGCATCAGTGGGCAATCTGCCAGCAAGTTCCAAGCTTTCTGTTAAAGCAGCAGCCAAGAGTGGCTGATTAATGTTATCCACTGGCTCGTTGTCTAAAACAAAATCATCAGGTAACTTTTCCCAGGTGACATTATGAGTGGCTGCATTGGCTAGCATAATCAGAATATCTTAAGTACAAATTCAATTTCTAATGACCCGATTAAAAAATTGCACACGGCGTTACTCCTGAGCAAGCGATCGCACTTCTTCCACTGACAATCCCAAAGCTTGGGCAATCTGTTCAATGGTCAAATTCATTTGCAATAATCGGGGTATGGCATCTCTTCTAGCTTGTTCTGCAAGTTCCGCCCGTTGGCGTTCTTGCTCGGCGTTGCGAGAAATTTCTGTGTAAGTTAAAAACCGTTTTCCATCAGGGCGATATAACTGTAAACCCTCTGGTGATGGAGCAAACCTAATTTTTAACCGAGGACTAACCCAATCTTCCATTTGGGGGATGACATCTAACCCATCTTCGCTACGCAACCATCCATGCAAATTATTTCGCTCAGGATCGTAAATGTAGTACTCTTCTACGCCATAGCGATCGTAGAAAAGTAATTTCTTGTCCATTTCAGTTTGGGTGTTGCTGGGAGAAAGAATTTCAAACACTACTTGTGGTGCAACTCCCTCTTCCTTCCATTGTTGATAGCAGAGGCGATGTCTACGACGGGCTACGCCTACGCCTTTTGGTCTACCCAATACCACCAGCACATCTGGGGCGTTAACAATTTTGTTACGTCCCTCTACGGGATACCAAAATAAATCACCGGCGACAAATACATTTGGATCGTCAGCAAATAGCCAATCTAGATTCTGCTTAATTTCTACAATCCAGCCAAACTGTATAGTATTATTAGCGATTGGTTGTCCGTCACTATCTGGGTAGATGACCTCTGGCTGGGTCGGCGGTTGGATTTGCAACACCATAGCTTCGCCCTCAGAAGGATATTTAATCGGGATGCTTCCAAATTAGCAGAGTCTTAAGGATGTCTGCGGCATGAATCTAGAGGAAGAACTAATTAAAACAGTACGATTGTTCTACTATAAACTAATTAAAGATAGTATTATTAAGGACTGTTTCATAAGAAACTCCTTCTTCGCCGCCCAATATGTCAGACAAACAGCTAGCAGCATCCTTGAATGGACATCTTCCGTACCCCAGCCACAACAGCCAGAATACCATTCGGATTCGGGGTGCTAGGCAGCATAATCTGAAAAATATTGACTTGGAATTGCCACGCGATCGCCTAATCGTATTCACTGGCGTTTCGGGTTCTGGTAAGTCTTCCCTAGCCTTTGACACCATTTTCGCTGAAGGGCAACGTCGCTATGTCGAATCCCTCAGCGCCTACGCCCGGCAATTTCTCGGACAACTGGATAAGCCGGATGTGGAAGCCATTGAAGGCTTAAGTCCAGCAATTTCTATTGACCAAAAATCAACGTCTCATAACCCGCGTTCTACTGTCGGTACGGTGACAGAGATTTACGACTATTTGCGGCTGTTGTTTGGTCGGGCTGGCGAACCCCATTGTCCGATATGCGATCGCTGTATTGCCCCCCAGACAATCGATGAGATGTGCGATCGCATTATGGAATTACCAGACCGCACCCGCTTCCAAATTCTTGCACCCGTTGTCCGGGGTAAAAAAGGCACACATCGTAAGCTTTTGTCAAGTCTGGCTTCCCTTGGTTTTGTCCGCGTGCGAATCAATGGCGAGATCCGCGAACTGTCAGATTCAATTGAATTGGATAAAAATTTTACCCACACCATCGAAGTGGTAATTGACCGCTTGGTGAAAAAGGCTGATATTCAAGAGCGTTTGGTTGATTCCCTGTCTACGTGTCTGAAGCAATCGGGTGGGATTGCAGCCATTCTGGTGACTTTGCTTGGTGACGACGGACAAGAAAAAGAAGAAGAATTAGTATTTTCGGAAAACTTTGCCTGTCCAGAACATGGCGCGGTAATGGAGGAATTATCACCGCGATTGTTCTCCTTTAACTCGCCTTATGGTGCTTGTCCGCACTGTCATGGCATCGGGACTTTAAGAAGATTTGCGCCAGACTTGATCGTACCCGACTGGGAAGCGCCAGTTTATGCTGCGATCGCGCCTTGGTCAGAAAAAGATAATTCTTATTATTTGGAATTACTCTATAGTGTCGGACAGATTTATGGGTTTGAGTTACAAACGAATTGGGGCAAGCTGACAGAAGAACAGCAACAAACTATTTTGTATGGCGAGAAAGATGAACGTGCCGCAGAAGCACAGAGAAAGCAGAGTTTTAAAGGTGCTATTCCAATTTTGCAACGGCAATATGAGGGTGGTTCAGAATTAGTTAAGCAAAAATTAGAGCAGTATTTAATCGATCAGCCGTGTGAAGTTTGTAAGGGAAAACGGTTAAAACCGGAAGCCTTGGCGGTTAAGTTGGGACAATATGGAATTTTAGAATTAACTAGTGTATCAATTTCGGATTGTCGGGAGAGAATTGAGCAATTCAAGTTGAGCGATCGCCAGTTACAAATTGCTGATTTAGTCCTGAGAGAAATCAAAGCTAGATTGCAATTTTTGTTAGATGTCGGTTTAGATTACCTCACCCTCGATCGTCCCGCCATGACCCTTTCCGGTGGCGAAGCCCAACGAATTCGTCTAGCAACGCAAATTGGTTCTGGATTAACAGGAGTTCTCTATGTTTTAGATGAACCGAGTATTGGTTTGCATCAACGAGATAATGGCAGGTTGCTGAAAACTTTAACGAAATTGCGAGATTTGGGTAATACATTAATTGTCGTTGAACACGATGAAGAAACAATTCGCGCAGCTAACTATATAGTTGATATTGGCCCTGGTGCAGGAATTCACGGCGGAAATATTGTCGCCCAAGGTGATTTTCAGGCGTTATTAGCAGCAGAAGATTCCTTAACGGGTGCATATTTATCAGGAAGGCGAGTAATTACCACACCAGCAGAACGCCGAGAAGGGAATGGGCGCAGTTTGGGAATTAAAAATGCCCATCGCAACAATTTACAAAATATAGATGTAGACATTCCATTAGGTAAACTCGTCTCCATTACTGGTGTGTCTGGTTCTGGCAAATCTACCCTGATTAACGAATTACTGTACCCATCTCTGCAACACCATTTAACTAAGAAAGTTCCCTTACCCAGACACCTGGATAAAATTCAGGGATTGAATGCGATTGATAAAGCGATCGTTATCGATCAATCTCCCATTGGACGCACACCACGTTCCAACCCTGCAACTTACACAGGAATTTTCGATGCCATTCGGGATGTATTTTCCCAAACAGTAGAAGCCAAAGCTAGGGGTTACAAACCCGGACAATTTTCCTTCAACGTCAAAGGTGGACGCTGCGAAGCTTGTAGCGGACAGGGTGTGAATGTGATTGAAATGAACTTTCTCCCGGATGTGTACGTGCAATGCGAAATTTGTAAGGGTGCAAGGTATAACCGCGAAACTTTGCAGGTGAAGTACAAAGATAAGTCGATCTCTGATGTCCTGAGAATGACAGTTGAGGAGAGCCTAGACTTTTTCCAGAATATACCCAAAGCGATCGCGCGTTTGCAAACTTTATTTGATGTCGGCTTGGGTTATGTCCAACTAGGACAACCTGCGACTACCTTATCAGGTGGTGAAGCGCAACGGGTAAAATTAGCAACAGAACTATCTCGACGCGCCACAGGGAAAACACTTTATTTAATCGATGAACCGACAACAGGGTTATCTTTTTACGATGTCCACAAATTGTTAGATGTGTTGCAAAGATTGGTGGATAAAGGAAATTCAATATTAGTAATTGAACACAACTTAGATGTAATACGTTGTTCTGATTGGGTGATAGATTTGGGGCCAGAAGGTGGCGACAAAGGTGGAGAATTGATTGCTGTGGGAACACCAGAAGAAGTTGCAAAAAATCCCAGGTCTTATACTGGGCAATATTTACAGGAGGTGTTGAAACAGTATCCGGCAGTGAAGAAGTAGAGTTTTTTATCTTACCCAAAGGTGCAAAGACACAAAGCAAAGAGTGCGAAAAGAAGGACTTTTATTAAGAACTCCTTTTTTCTTGTTGCGTGTTATCCTTGTATGGATACACACTATACTCTAGGGATATATTAGGTAATTATCAAAAAATTCAATTAAATAATTCGTAATTCGTAATTCGTAATTAATAACACTACTCCCCACTCCTTAGAGACGCGATTAATCGCGTCTCTTGCCCACTCCCATTTATTTGTTAACTATTCGTTGTTGATATTCTTGCTCAGTAATCATATCGAGAGTGTTTTCTATCCGATCTACAAATACGATCCCCTCAAGATGATCGGACTCGTGTTGAAAAATCCGAGCGATAAAATCGGTTAATTCTTGCCTTTGTAAATTGCCTTGATAGTCAGTGTATTCCACTTCAATAGATTTATATCGAGGAACTAACCCCCTAATTCCTGGAACACTTAAACAACCTTCCCAATCTTTGACAAGTTCGCTAGAATGAGCAATAATTTTGGGATTAATCATAGCAGTAGGTTCCATTTCCGGCGCGTTGGGATACCTGGCATTTGGACGGGAAGCCACAATAAATAAACGATAGGATTGTGCTACTTGAGGCGCAGCGATTCCCACGCCGTTAGCCTTGGCAACAGTGGCGATTAAGTCTTCAATTAATTTTTGGATATGCTCATCTTGAATATTCTCAACCCAAGCAGCATTTTGGCGCAATATTGGATTGCCTAATTGAATAATTGGCGCTAATTCATTCATTGGGGAACTCCTTTAATAAGTGGGGAATTGGGAATGGAAAATGAGGAGTAGAGTAAGTATGTCAGTTGCTTTTAAAATGACCAATGACCAATAACAAATGACAAATGACCAACTTTATCCTTCACGTCTCGCTGGTAAAGCAGCAGGTTGGATACCTAGTTGGACAATTTGTCCATTGCGTTCCACCTGTATTGGTAACTTAGTACCGATTTTGCTATTTTCGACTAGCTTTTGCACTTCTTCAATTTTAGTAACAGGCTGGTTATTAATGCTTTTAATCACATCACCGACTCGTAGTCCAGCCACAGAAGCAGGCGATCGCGGCACAATATCAACGAGCAAAACGCCGTCATCTGCTGTAATATTTAAGCGATCGCCTGCTATATTTTTTATTCTTTCTTTCTTTTCTGGTGTCAGCGTCACCATCTGAACACCCAAATAAGGATGATCGACTTTGCCTGTAGCAATTAATTGCTGGGCGATTTTTTGCACGGTGTTAATGGGGATAGCAAATCCCAAACCTTGAGCGCCTCGGATAATAGCTGTGTTCATCGCTATTACTTGTCCGCGAACATTAAGCAATGGCCCGCCAGAATTACCAGGGTTAATCGCAGCATCTGTTTGGATGTAATCAACCCGCTTATCACTAGCACCGATATCGCTACTAGAACGCCCTGTAGCACTAATAATTCCAGAAGTAACGGTATTATTCAAGCCTAACGGGTTGCCAATAGCTATTACCGCTTCTCCTGGTTGCAAAGCATCGGAGTTACCTACAGATAGGGTTGGCAGATTGTTGGCATCAATTTTAATCGCAGCCACATCAGTTACCGGATCTTCACCCAGTACTTTCCCATCAAAAGTCCGGCCATCTTTGAGGGTGACAGTCACTCTATCAGCACCATCTACCACATGGGAATTGGTCACAATTTGACCAGAAGAATTAATGATAAATCCAGAACCGCTACCCCGCTCTACTCGTTGTCTAGGCTGTGGCGTTGCGTCTCCAAAAAATCGCCGGAAAAATGGATCGTTAAATTCGTCTGGTACGCGAGAAGTGATTGTTCGGGAAGAATCAATGCGAACTACCGCAGGCCCTACTTGTTGCACTACTTTTACCACAAAATTAGGGTCTTCAGATGACGATAAAATCGGCGGGGGGACAATTCCCAGATTGGGTTGATTGGGTTCTATTGTTTTTGGGGCTTGAGTGTCGCTTTGTCGAGTCTCAAAGGTCTTAGCTGGTACAAGAGAGCAGCTTCCCAAGAACACCACTGCTACCCCATATAAGAGCATCCAGAACCTCTGGGGTAAACCCTTGGGATCGACCTTTTTGGGTGCTAAATCATGGTTTGTTGTCTTCATGTGTCGTTGCTTCTCCGTGTCAGTCAGTGAATGTTAGGATCTTGCCTACTGGGTATGTCCCAAAATGATTACAACTTAAAAGCTTATTCTAGGTCTAGCGTGTGTCAATGCTAAATTGATGCTTTATCTTCTATTGTGACGATTAGCAGCAAAGGTGGTGGATAATGGAAATTTCCATAGAAAGTCTGTGGAGTCAGGTACTAGAGCGCCTACAGCTTGAACTATCTCGACCCACCTTTGAAACTTGGATCAAAACCGCTAGTGCAGAGCGATTAGAAAATAATTGTTTGGTAATCCGCACTCCTAACCCATTTGCCCGTAATTGGTTACAGAAGTATTACATCAATACCATTGCTCATGTAGTCCAAGATATTCTCGGTCATCCCGTAGGAATTTACATTACTGTGGCTCAAGGTGATGAGGTTTCTCATTTTAGTGAACGAGAGATTTCTTGGGAATCACAAAATTCTAGCAGTATTCCTAAAGCTGTTTCTCATCGCAATCAGAAAACTACTGAATTAAACTCTAAATATGTCTTTTCACGCTTTGTAGTTGGTGCCAACAATCGGATGGCTCATGCTGCTTCTTTGGCAGTTGCCGAATCTCCTGGTAAAGAGTTTAATCCTTTATTTTTATGCGGTGGCGTGGGTTTAGGTAAAACTCATCTCATGCAGGCTATTGGACATTATCGCTGGGAAATTTCGCCTGATTGTAAAATATTTTATGTTTCTACGGAGCAGTTTACTAATGATTTAATTACAGCCATTCGTAAGGATAGTATGCAAAGTTTTCGAGAACATTATCGAGCCGCCGATCTTTTGTTAGTTGATGATATTCAGTTTCTAGAAGGAAAGGAATACACCCAAGAAGAGTTTTTCTATACTTTTAATACTTTACATGAAGCTGGTAAGCAAGTTGTGATTGCTTCCGATCGCCCTCCTAACCAGATTCCTAGTTTGCAAGAACGTCTTTGTTCTCGGTTTTCTATGGGGTTAATTGCAGATATCCAAAAGCCAGATTTAGAAACGAGGATGGCAATTTTGCAAAAGAAAGCCGAAGATGAAAATATTCGTCTTCCCCGCGATGTAATTGAGTATATTGCTTCTAACTATACTTCTAATATTCGAGAATTAGAAGGAGCTTTAATTCGGGCGGTGGCTTATATTTCTATTTGGGGCTTACCGATGACGGTGGAAAATATCACACCAGTTTTAGAACCGCCTAACGAAAAAATGGCAGCCACCCCAGAAGCGATTTTAAAGGTTGTGGCGGATAATTTTGATGTTTCAATAGATGACCTCAAAAGTAACTCCCGACGAAGAGAGATTAGCTGGGCGCGTCAATTAGGAATGTATCTCATGCGCCAACATACGTCTCTGAGTTTACCGAGAATTGGGGAAGAGTTTGGTGGTAAAGACCATACAACAGTAATCTATAGTTGCGATAAAATTACTCAACTCCACCAGAGCGATCGCACTTTAGCACAAACTCTCCGCCAACTGAGCGATCGCATCAATCTCACTAGCCGTTCTCAAAAACCATCCTGAAGATGTATTTTCAGTTTTCCACAACCTGCACTGCGATCGCTAGGGTTGACGGCTAAATAATTAGTCGGAAATATTAAGTAACGTCTAAAAATTGATTAAATTTAACTTAAAGTGGGGAAAAAATCTTCCTTTCTGTGGATAAATCTGGAAAAAACTTGATATTTTGCTGATAAAACTTAATTAAGTATAATTACCTTGTGGAAAACTACATAAGTTTTTCCACAAGTTTTCCACAAGGTAAACTTGCCTAATATCATATCCCATTGAACACAAATTCCTGACTTTAGGGACTTCCAAATAAAAAAATATCCCAAATTTTCTTGTGGGATGGGCATCTTGCCCATCCCACAAAATGGATAATTTATTTCTTGGAAAGCCCTTAATCCCTCTCTTTGGTAAGGCTACGGTGTAGACCAAGTATTGTTCTGTATATAGCAATCCTAAATGAGTCGTGAAAATCTCTGATTTCCCTCTCTGCGTTCTCTGCGCCTAGTAAGGTTAATTCTCTCGTTCCCATACTCTACCTCTAGGAGTATGGGAACAATCAAGAGTCATAATTAAGTGACTGATTGCATTCTGACACCTAAATTCTTCTTCAATTTTCTCTCAAAATACGACATTACTTCTTGATTAAAAAATATGCTGTAGCATACTCTGGCAATTGCGCGATATTTTGTCCAAATTCTTGTTTATTCTTAAATATACCTGCCAAAAAATCAAGTTGATAAAGATTGGGTAAAAAGGCTCCTCCTGTATCAGCAATGACTCCCATTCGCAGATATTTGCGACCACCTTTAGTATGCTCAATTACAACCACTTTACCTAAACCGATATTCAAAACATCTCCAGCAAAAGTGACTCCGGGTTTGATAGAAATTTTTGCATCTATTTTATATCCATAGCCTTTAATAGCATCAACTTCTCTAAAATACCAATAACGCTTTTGTGCTGTTGCCTTCAATCCGCGAATATAAGCCATTCCATTATTTCTGTCTACATTAAAAAATGCCTTATAACCATCGGTAAAATTAATCAGGATTGTTCCTTCCATAATTGCTTCTTCTAAGCCATTTCTGGTTAGATAAGCAAGACTGGTAACTTTTCCAAATTCTCTACCACCTGGTTCATAAATACCTGACAAAACATCTTGCTTTGTATATTTAGTGTAGAATTTATCGTTATTGGCGTTTTCTTTTAAGCTATAAATTGGTGTATTAAAAGTAGAGGTTTTGTTGCGAGAACCAGGATGAGTGAAAACAGCATATTTAGTAATTCGTAATTGTTTTTGCTGTTTATTCTTGGGGTTGTAGGCAGACCATTTAATAACTCGAAAATTGGTATTTATAAAGTTAGGATCTTGTAAACGAGTAGCTCGATTATTAGCAATATCCTCCTTTAAGACAGCAATCATGAAATTCAAAGTATTGAGAACATCTGGCACAGTCACACCTTGAGTTGCAAGCATTCCTGTACGGAGAATATCTGGATCTTCTGAGGAGTAGTCTTGAAAATATTTTCTAGTATTAACGAGAACAGTTAATAAATCTTCTTGCTCGAAGTTAACCTTACTACTTGGTAGTTTGCTTGGGGTAACAACCTGGCTGCCATTAATGCTAAATTTATATTTTTTGAACTCATCGACAACTGAATAAGGTGCAGAAGCTGATATCAAATCTTGCCGAGATAAAATAGCATTTGGCTTCCCAATAATTTCATCAGAAGAGATTTTTTGAGATCCAAAAGAATTTTGAAACTTTGAAGTTAGGGAAATCTGTGATTGAAGTGGGGCAAACTTGTCAGGCTGAGTCAAGGACTGATTTTGTTGGGCTAGCTGTTTAGTTTTTGGCTGAGTATATAGATAGTTGCTGGCTAAACTGACAAGTAATAAAGCAGCAAAACCTACTGTGAGGCGGAATTTTTGGTTAAATAAGATATTCATAACCTAGAGAATAAATTCCTATTGTCTCTTACTATCTTCAATTTTGAATTTTGAATTTTTTAAGTTTCTACCACCTCACGCACTAATTGCGCTAATTTTTCGGCACTATCGGGAACTGCGATCGCCTTTGCGTTTTTCCTCATCTTTGCTAACTCTTGCGGTGACTGCAACAAATTCAACACATTACTTTGCAATTCTTGGGCCGTCAACTCTGATTGCTTCAACGTTAACGCCGCACCAGATGAAGTAAATACGTCTGCATTGTAAGATTGATGGTCTTCTGCGGCAAAGGGATAAGGAATCAAAATTGCTGGTGTTCCACACACTGCCAATTCTGTCAAGCTACCTGCACCAGAACGACTAATGGCAAGAGTTGCTCGTTGTAACAACGCCGCCATATTGTTGTAAAAAGGTAAGGCTATGTACTGTGGGTGTTTGAGAGTATCTGCTTCCTCGTCGCGATCGCCAGTTAAATGGACTACATAAGCACCAGCATCAAACCAAGCTTTTGCAGATTCGCGCACCAATTTATTAATCGCAACTGCACCCTGGCTGCCACCAAAGACGACAATTAAAGGAACACCATCAGGAATGGCTAAATCTAGGGGTGCATTAATTGCCCCATCCAGAAATTGCGCTCTTACGGGAGTACCAACACAGACATTTTTGGCACGGGGCAAATACTTAGCAGCAACTTCAAATCCCAAGGCTACGGCACTACACCAAGGGCCGAAAAAGCGAGTTACTTTACCGGGTAAGGCGTTAGATTCGTGGAAAACCACGGGTAAACCGAGGGAACGCGCCGCAATCACGGCTGGCCCCGCAATGTAACCCCCTGTGGTAAATACCCCTTGAAAATTTCCCTGCTTGAGAATTCGTCTGACTTCTAGAATCGAAAGGGCGAGTTTGCCGAAGATGCGAATCGAGGCGAGTCCAAACCCTTGCTGAAACCCTTCAACTGCAATAGTATTCAAGGGATACTCTTTAGGGACAAGTTGAGTTTCTAGCCGATTGGGTACTCCCAGCCATTCAATTTGATAATCTGGAAGTTTTTGTGCCAGTGCGATCGCTGGAAACAAATGTCCACCAGTTCCACTGGCAGCTATTAATAATCGTATCGGTGCGTTTGCCATCAAACCTCTACCGTTTAGCGTCTAGCTTAACTAAGATAAAACAATTTCCTGACTTTCTCTCATCAAATCAGTAAACTCTTCTCAATGACTAAAATTATTACAGCCTTAGTGAAACGTCAACTCAGATTTTCAGCCAGTATTTGGTTGATTTCTTTCCCGATCGCCCTTGGTTTAACAAGTGGTTGGCAACGCACTCAAGCGACGATACCACAGCAATTAGCCCAAGCTGGTACAGTTCAAAATGCACCAGCCGATCTAAAAAATCTGTTGACACAAGTTGATGCAGCTGCCAGTCGGGGAGATGTCAAAGGGGTGTTGCAATTTTACAGCCCTTCTTTCACTCATGGGGATGGATTAAACTTCCAAACTCTGGAAAAGTCTTTGACTTCACTTTGGCAACGATATCCCAAATTGCAATACAGTACCAAACTGCTATCTTCAAAATCTGAAGGGAATGGGATTATTGCTGAAACAGAAACGAAGATAACTGGCTTACCCTCCAGTAACGGTAATAAATTGGCTCTCAATGCCACCATTAAATCGCGTCAGCGCATTGAAGGCGGCAAAATCGTCCGCCAAGATGTTTTGACAGAACGCACCCTACTTACCTCTGGCAGTAAGCCACCCCAAATTGATATTAAATTACCAGAGCAAGTACGAGTTGGTCAGAAGTATAACTTTGATGCGATCGTTCAAGAGCCACTTGGTGATGATTTTCTACTAGGAACGGCGCTAGAAGAATCTATCCAACCAGATAAGTTTCTCAACCCCACACCTGTCGATTTGGAATTACTGACATCTGGCGGACTATTTAAAACGGCACAAGCACCATCTACCCCTGGTAGCCAATGGGTTTCTGCTGTCATCCTGCGGGGTAATGGGATGACGATGGTAACTCAGCGCCTACAAGTGGTGAAGTAGTAGTTAGGAGTAGAGACGCGATTAATCGCGTCTCTACAGGAGTTAGGAGTTAGGAGCGACTGATGGTAAATTATGAACTATAAAACTTGTACTAAGGAATGCAAACATTAATAACCTGCAATTCTGATGGAACGGAGAATGGTGCCGTACTCTCCTTGCTAACACACCCTACTTTTACGCTTTATTTAATCCACGTTCATAATTCATAAGTAGAACGACTTGAAAAAAACAAACTATGTAAAGTAATGTAAGTTTAGCGAAAATAAATTCGTAGTAAGGACTTTAGTCCTGATTTGAGAACTAAAGTTCTCACTACAAACCTTTAATTATTTACCCTGTTCCACTTAATTTATAACTATTAACTCCTCACTCCTAACTATCCTAATGACTTCCCTACAAAATCAAATTATTTTGATCGCTGGTGCAAGTAGTGGTATTGGTACTGCTTGTGCGAGAATCTTCGCTGGTGCGGGTGCAAAACTGATTTTAGCGGCACGACGGCTAGAACGTTTGCAGCAGCTAGGAGATAGTCTCAGTAAAGAATTTAATCCTGAAATTCATTTATTACAGCTAGATGTGCGCGATCGCAGTGCTGTAGAATCTGCTATTTCTACTCTACCGTCTGCCTGGTCTGATATCGATATTCTCATCAACAATGCTGGTTTAAGTCGTGGTTTAGACAAGTTGCACGAAGGTAAATTTCAAGACTGGGAAGACATGATTGATACTAACGTTAAGGGTTTACTTTACCTTTCACGTTATGTCATTCCGGGAATGGTGAGTCGCGATCGCGGTCATGTAGTAAATTTAGGTTCCATTGCCGGACATCAAACCTATCCTGGTGGTAATGTCTATTGTGCTACCAAAGCGGCTGTCAGAGCAATTTCTGAAGGTTTAAAACAAGACCTCTTAGGAACGCAGGTACGTGTAACTTCCGTTGATCCTGGGATGGTAGAAACGGAATTTAGCGAGGTGCGCTTTCACGGAGATGCTGAACGCGCCAAAAAGGTCTACCAAGGAGTTACACCCCTGACAGCAGATGATGTGGCTGATGTGATATTTTTCTGCGTGACGCGATCGCCCCATGTCAATATTAATGAAGTTGTGCTGATGCCTGTTGACCAAGCTAGCGCTACCCTAGTTAATCGGCGAACTTGAAGGAGGCAGG
>NZ_NOLI01000176.1:0-14544 GCF_002245975.1 Nostoc sp. 'Peltigera membranacea cyanobiont' 213
GTCCCCAATCCCTCCTGATAGGTGCGACAAACCAACGGCATATCCGCAGAAAATTTTTCTAGGCGAGTTCCATCTACAGCACTATCTAGAAGTACTTGCCATTTAGCAGCAAATGCACCGTCTGATTGTCGGTCAATTCTTGGTAAAAACTTACACCGCGAAATTAAATCTAAAGTCCATCGGGCAACCTGCGACCAAAAACGTAAATCTCCTCCTAAAAAGGCATCTTCCCCTTTCGCAGCATTTAGAGGAATAGCAGCAAGAAATTTTACCGCCTCGCTGGGGTTGAGATAAAAACCTTCAACTAGCCAAGGTTGCAAATATTGTGGGGAGTCTGTTTCTAATCCCAAGCTGGCAGAATGTACGGGGAAAATCGCAGATGTATCTTCTGGGATATAAGTTGGTAGGGCAATAATTTGGGAGTGCGTTGGTAAATTTATCTCATTAGTACTGGCTGCTTTACGCGTTAGCGTAGCTCCTCCTTTGGAGGTTCGCCCAGTCGTTGCGATCGCAACTTGAGGTTTTTGGATAAAGTTGGTAATCGCCATCTTCTGGGAAACCAACCACTCGCTTAACTCAACCGATGTCATTGCCAATGGATGTACCGGGATATCTTCAGATCCATTAGGCTCAAAATTCGCTCGTGGCGATCGCCAAGTTTCTCCCCAAATAAATAAACAACCCTTTTGACTTTTTAGTAACCAATTACCGTGTAAAATCGCCATTTGCTAACTACTCAGATTCTCGTAAAATTAAATAATTTAACTCGCAAAACTTTAGCTATTAAATCTTATCAATAACATTTATAATAATTTCAAATCATCTTTCTGCATAAAGATTATTAATAATGGATTTTCCTCTTGTTCAAGTTATAAAAAATAACATAATAGTAGAACTAGATTATATGCATTCTCAAGAACAGGAGGTTGTAAGAGCATTACTAAATGTTGTCATTGTTGAAGGGAAAACTTATCCCCAAAGGCAACCTCTATCTCAGGCAGAATTTTCAACTTACTGGTTAAGCAAGGATGCTTTTGTTGTCAGGACATCTGGTAAGGATGCTACACACAAGCCCAAAGAAATATTAGGGGCGTTTTATTTAAAACCAAACTTCCCCGGTCGGTGTTGCCATATTTGCAACGCTGGTTTTATTGTACAACCTGGGTTACGCGGTCAGGGTATCGGGCGGTTCATGGGGGAGGCGATGCTCTTGATAGCAGCAAACCTGGGCTACGAAGCAGTAATGTTCAATTTGGTCTTTGAAACTAATATACCTTCAATTACCCTTTGGCAATCGTTAGGATTTGAGATTATTGGGCGAATTCCGGGTGCGGCGAAGCTAGGGGATGAACAAGTAGTAGACGCGCTGATGATGTATCGTCCTTTGGGTTGAACCACTTCTCTATCTTTGTATGTACTAGAAGTCAGCCATAGTGCATAAATGTTAGGATTGCCACAGAAAGAGAATAGCGAAAGAGAAGGAAAAAGAACTGAATGGCAGAAGTTGATAAGTCAATATCCTTCGATGGTAGGGATATTCGACTGAAAGTAGGCTTACTAGCTCCCCAGGCAGGTGGGTCGGTTTTGATAGAATCAGGGGACACATCCGTTTTAGTGACAGCTACGCGATCGCAAGCCAGAGAAGGCATTGATTTTCTTCCCCTCACAGTAGACTATGAAGAAAGGCTGTATGCTGCTGGTAGAATTCCCGGCGGGATCATGCGGCGTGAAGGTCGTCCACCAGAAAAAACAATTCTCACCAGCCGTCTTATAGACCGTCCCATGCGTCCTTTGTTCCCCTCATGGCTACGGGATGACTTGCAAATTATCGCCTTAACGCTGTCGATGGACGAGTTAGTTCCACCCGATGTGCTAGCAGTTACAGGCGCTTCCATCGCTACCCTGATTGCCCAGATTCCTTTTAACGGGCCGATGGCAGCAGTTCGCGTTGGTTTAGTGGGTGATGATTTCATTATTAACCCCACTTATGCAGAAATCGAAGCCGGAGATTTGGATCTGGTAGTAGCCGGTTCACCGCATGGCGTAATCATGGTGGAGGCGGGAGCCAATCAGTTGCCAGAACGAGATATCATCGAGGCAATTGACTTTGGTTATGAAGCAGTGCGGGACTTAATCAAAGCGCAGCAAGATTTAGTAGCAGAACTGGGTTTGGTAATAGTGCAAGAAGCACCACCCCAAGTAGACCAGACGCTAGAAAATTATATCCGCGATCGCACTAGCAGCCAGATTAAAAAAATCCTGTCTCAATTTACCTTCACCAAACCCGAACGCGATGCCGCTTTAGATGTCGTCAAGGATGAAATTGCCACGACGATTAAGGAACTGCCAGAAGAAGATCCAATTCGAGTTGCCGCAACTGCAAATAGCAAGGCACTTGGGAATACTTTTAAAGATATTACCAAATACTTCATGCGGCGGCAAATCATCGAAGATAACGTTCGCGTTGATGGTCGTAAACTCGATGAAGTGCGTCGTGTTTCTTGTTCAGTTGGTGTCTTACCAAAGCGAGTCCACGGTAGCGGTTTATTTAACCGGGAACTAACTCAGGTATTATCTGCTTGTACTTTGGGTACGCCAGGAGATGCCCAAAATCTCAACGATGATATGCAGTTAGACCAACACAAGCGTTATCTGCATCATTACAACTTCCCGCCCTTCTCAGTCGGGGAAACCAAACCAATGCGTTCTCCAGGAAGGCGCGAAATCGGTCATGGGGCATTAGCAGAGCGATCGCTATTACCTGTGTTACCCTCAAAAGAACAATTTCCCTACGTGATTCGCATCGTATCGGAAGTACTTTCTTCCAACGGTTCCACCTCAATGGGTTCAGTCTGCGGTTCCACCCTCGCCCTCATGGATGCTGGTGTACCAATTCTCAAACCCGTCAGTGGCGCAGCAATGGGTCTGATTAAGGATGGGGACGAAGTGCGAATCCTCACCGACATTCAGGGGATTGAAGACTTTTTGGGCGACATGGACTTCAAAGTTGCCGGTACAGATACCGGAATAACCGCCTTGCAAATGGATATGAAAATCTCCGGTTTGTCGTTGGATATTATTTCCCAAGCCGTCCACCAAGCCAAAGCAGCTAGGTTGCACATTCTGGAGAAAATGCTCGCCTGCATCGACACGCCACGGACTGAAACCTCACCTTATGCCCCACGTCTGTTAACAATCAAGATTGATTCAGACATGATTGGTCTGGTGATCGGGCCTGGTGGTAAGACTATTAAGGGGATTACAGAGGAAACTGGTGCAAAAATTGACATCGAAGATGATGGCACTGTGACAATTTCGGCTGTGGATGAGAATAAGGCCAAAAGAGCCAGAAACATCATCCAAGGCATGACCCGCAAGTTGCACGAAGGGGATGTCTACGCAGGACGCATTACTCGGATTATACCCATAGGTGCATTTGTGGAATTTCTGCCAGGGAAAGAAGGGATGATCCACATTTCACAACTAGCTGACTACCGCGTTGGCAAAGTTGAGGATGAAGTAGCGGTGGGCGATGAAGTGATTATCAAAGTGCGCGAAATTGATAACAAAGGTCGGATTAATCTCACCCGCTTGGGTATCCACCCAGATCAAGCAGCAGCAGCACGAGAAGCGGCGGCGGTG
Source organism: Nostoc sp. 'Peltigera membranacea cyanobiont' 213 (assembly GCF_002245975.1). Lineage (NCBI taxonomy): Bacteria > Bacillati > Cyanobacteriota > Cyanophyceae > Nostocales > Nostocaceae > Nostoc > Nostoc sp. 'Peltigera membranacea cyanobiont' 213. The sequence continues at coordinate 3,643 of NZ_NOLI01000176.1, forward strand.
AATCGGTAACTCGATTTGGGATTTTAGATTTGATCTAAAATCCGCGATGCCTACTGTGAAGGCATCGCTGTTTGCTTCTCTAATTAGCTTCCAAACTGTTATAGATAAATTTACCCCGCTCACAATTGTTAATTTATTTATTAAATACTTGACAGGTTTAAGGTAATATATTTTACTGTTTATTCAGTGTGTTGAAGTTCATCGACACCACTCCTCAGAACCTTGAAAACCGCATAACTTCGTTGACTGGTGTCGATTACTTGTACAGTAAGGGTTTCCGGCTAAAAAATCCATCTCTTATTGACAATTTTATCGTATTTATTGACATTATTAAAAGTGGTGTCGAATAGGGGGTCTGAAACCCTCTCCTAGTAAGGCTTCCAGAAGTGAACTCTTTCCATAACCACTTCCCCTAACGGGGATGGAAACACAAAGCAGAGAGAATGGATAAACGCATGATTTTAGCTTTCCATAACCACTTCCCCTAACGGGGATGGAAACCAATCATTGCTAACCAATTTCCTCAAAAAACTGCCTTTCCATAACCACTTCCCCTAACGGGGATGGAAACATTGCAGTAACCATATCTTGCAAAATATACGGACAACTTTCCATAACCACTTCCCCTAACGGGGATGGAAACGAAAGTACTCCAGCAGAAAAACCTATAGGAAGGTTTAATACTTTCCATAACCACTTCCCCTAACGGGGATGGAAACTCTGGATTGTACCACTTTACAATTATGTTCGCTACATCCTTTCCATAACCACTTCCCCTAACGGGGATGGAAACCTAACATGTCATTTTCTTTTATTATTTCTGCTAATCTTTCCATAACCACTTCCCCTAACGGGGATGGAAACATTTACTCCTTGTTTAATTTTAGTTCTTAACCTTTGAACTTTCCATAACCACTTCCCCTAACGGGGATGGAAACTTTCCTCTGCTTTCTCGGCAGTTACAGTTTTTCTGTCTTTCCATAACCACTTCCCCTAACGGGGATGGAAACTAAAAATTTGTACTTCCAATACCTATCTTCAATTCTTTCCATAACCACTTCCCCTAACGGGGATGGAAACAATCCACATGTCCAAGCCTCAAGTTTGATCACTCCACTTTCCATAACCACTTCCCCTAACGGGGATGGAAACGAAGAGTCTGTGCGAATAATCTTATTACCCACAATTGAACTTTCCATAACCACTTCCCCTAACGGGGATGGAAACACGGGGGATTGCTGCACATACAAGTTTATAATGGCTTGCAGACTTTCCATAACCACTTCCCCTAACGGGGATGGAAACGCATAGATGTCTGGGTAGCTTGAATTTTCAATTGGCTTTCCATAACCACTTCCCCTAACGGGGATGGAAACGGAAAGCCCTTTGGACGTAGGTGTCAGGTTGTGCGCTTTCCATAACCACTTCCCCTAACGGGGATGGAAACAAGTAATCTCCGAATACAATTGAGTTGATCGATTTGAGAAGCTTTCCATAACCACTTCCCCTAACGGGGATGGAAACTCATTCTCACCAATATGAGTGAAATGGTTTATTATGCCTTTCCATAACCACTTCCCCTAACGGGGATGGAAACGAAAAAGATACTTGTTGAACATTTTAGCTTACTCCGATTCTTTCCATAACCACTTCCCCTAACGGGGATGGAAACTATCTTTTGCATCTGCCATAAGTTAATAATTCAAAAACTTTCCACAACCACTTCCCCTAACGGGGATGGAAACTTTATTTGCTCGTATCCATTGCTGTCTGAAATTACCTTTCCACAACCACTTCCCCTAACGGGGATGGAAACCATCTTCCTAACTGCTTTTCAAGGTATTCTCTGTTGCTTTCCACAACCACTTCCCCTAACGGGGATATCATCTGAAACTCAGTTAAAACAAGTAATTCAACGCTAATTCATTATTGATATTATTCTGGCAACCCGTAGTTGAAGTATTTAAAAATACATTATTTGTCTAATTACAAATTGAGCAAATTACCCGATCGCAGCGACACAAAAAAAATGTAATTAAAAACACTTTTTCTTCTAATCAGTCATAATTTATGTAATTTGTGCAATTAATCTCCCGTCAAAAATATCATGGCTTTAGTTTCAACGATAAACAAACTGACATCAACACAAGTCCCTACACTCAATGATTGCAGTTCACAAAGCCTGCTCAACTACTTCCACAATTCTTGGGAACTTGAAGAAACACTCATGAAAAGTTTGATTGGGGAAGAAACTTTTTATCTGAACCCCGATCCTTTAAGAAACCCTCTAATCTTTTATCTTGGTCACTCAGCCGTTTTTTTCATCAACAAGTTAATTGGCGTTGGTTTAATCAAAGCTGGAATTAATTCCCAATACGAAACCCTATTTGAAATCGGAGTCGATCCACAAACACCCACAGAACTCGACGCAGCGATGAAAGCGGTTAGCTGGCCTGATGTAAAAAAAGTTTGGCAATATCGAGACAAAGCACGAGAAGCGATCGCAAATCTAATTCAAAATACTTCCCTGGATCTCCCAATTCATCAACAACATCCCCTCTGGGCTTTGCTGATGGGAATAGAACATAGTCGCATTCACTTTGAAACCTCTTCGATGCTGGTGCGTCAATTGCCTAGCGATCGCCTAAAATGTCCCCAAGGCTGGGATTATGCACCTAGCAAAGGGAACATTCCCAAAAATGAAATGCGCCGGGTTCCAGGCGGTGTGGTGAAACTAGGAAAACCCAAGGACGATCTTACATTCGGTTGGGATAGCGAATATGGCGATCGCACTGTTGCAGTGAAACCATTTTTAGCTAGTCAATATCTAATTACTAACGGAGAATATCTGCAATTTGTTCAAGCTGGTGGCTACAACAATCCAGATTACTGGAATGCTGAATCTTGGAATTGGAAGCAACTCTACAACGTAGAACATCCCAAATTCTGGATACCCTTTCAGGATGGCTACCGTTATCGAGCCACATTCGACGAGATAGACTTACCCTTAGACTGGCCTGTAGAAGTCAATTACTACGAAGCGATCGCATTTTGTCGTTTTCAAGGCTCAGAAATCCGCTTGCTGACTGAAGCCGAATGGAATCAAGCTTTACTCACCTCTGAGGATAACCACTTCTCAAGTAACTATAATCTCAATTTACAATTCATTTCCCCTAGCCCAGTAGGAATGTTCAAACCAGCTAATAGTGCTTCTGGACTTTACGATCTGCGAGGAAACGTCTGGGAATGGTTGGGGGACACATTCAACGCCTTACCAGGATTTGAACCTCACCCGCTTTACGAAGATCAAGCAGCACCCTTTTTTGATGATAAACATCAGATGATGCTCGGTGGTTCTTGGGCTACTAATGGTTCAATGGCATTACCAACCTATCGCAACTGGTTTCGTCCCTACTTTTATCAACACGCCGGTTTTAGAATTGCTCAAGACATTTAAAAGGAGATTACTGATAATGAGACCAAATCCAATCGTACCAGAACCCGGTCAAGAGTCAGTTTGGGATTATCCCCGTCCAGCCCGTTTAGAAGATAGCAACAAATCAATTCGGATAATTGTTAATAGTATTGTTTTAGCAGAAACAAGTAAAGCTAAAAGAGTCATAGAAACTAGCCATCCTCCTTCTTATTACATTCCTTCTGAAGACATTAAACTAGAATATCTGATAGAAACACCTAAAAAAACTTGGTGTGAATGGAAAGGCAAGTGTCAATATTATGATATCAGCGTTGGCGATCGGTATATAAATAACGCTGCTTGGCGATATTTTGACCCCTCACCTGATTTTGTAACGATTCAAGAATACTATGCTTTTTATCCTAGTTTAATGGATGCTTGCTATGTAAATGATGAGCTAGTTATGTCTCAACCTGGTGATTTTTACGGGGGATGGATTACTACTGATATTGTCGGGCCATTTAAAGGTAGTCCCGGAACAATGGGGTGGTAATTTATCAAACATAATTCAGGAGTCTGAATTAATTTGACAATAGGATTCGCTATAAGCTACTCAATCCAAATTACTAGACGACTTCATCGCGATCTGCTCCAAAGAAGCTATAGGAAACATAATTCCTGGCTTCTTTGTCGGAGAATTTAGTGTATTGAATAACCTGTCCCAAAATCCTTGAATCCCATAGTTTCCTTTGAAACAACTGTGGTGAAGATCGTGAAAATCTGATGGGACAAAAAATATTGATAAAGAACTATGACCTTCTAGGTTGTAAGCATTACCTATAATAGTCCAAGCACATAACTGACTTATATCATACCCAAATATAAAAATAGGGAAAAGGTCTGTAATAGTAACAATAATATATTCAGTGAAACTCTTATGTCCAGCAACAAAACTTGATGAGTCGGCGAACTCATGATGTTTCAGATGTATTTTCTGCAAGAATTTTCTGTGAAGTAGCGAATGGGAAACGTAAAAACAGAAATCAGCAGCAATTATTCTCATCAAGAACCATCCAAAGTTTAAGAGTAAACTATTTCCTCTATTTACCTCTGGCGCTAAATAGAGGATAATTAAAGCTGCTATGAGACTTTTGATTTCTCCAGTAATAATGCCTTTGGTAGTAAAGGAAGGAAATGGTTGTTTTTTGACTTTCTTAACTCTGGCAGTTAGTTTCTCTCTCAAATTATCATTTTTTTTAATTACCTTTTCGATGAAAAGACCAATGCTATAAAATGAGACAGAACCAACAAGCCAGTATAACAAAACCTGAGCGATAAAGCTGAGTTCTATATTGTGTAATAGCCAATAAAATATTTGCTGAACAATTGTGCAACTAATAGCGATTTTTAGATAAAATTCAACCTCGAAACAGAAATTAAAAAATTTTTTCATCCCTGTGTCCTTGTAATAAGGCTTTAACCGTCTTGTTCTATACGAATCATATTTGATTTTTGAACAGATACGTAGGGTGCGTTAGCGACAGCGTAACGCGCCAAATCCTTGACAATGGTGCGTTACGAACTTCGTTCTAACACACCCTACAATACCTAATTTTGTTCAAAAATCAAATAGTAGTCCTATATGCAACCTCACAGCTAAGTAAGTGGGTTAAATTAAATATAAAACCTCACCCTGCCTCCGGCTTACCTCTTCTTAGTAACGCTACGGTGTACACACATCTTTGTACAAGCCCAAAATCGTTGGAGATCCCCCTAAATCCCCCTAAAAAAGGGGGACTTTAAGAGGCTTTTGCCCCCCAATTTATCGGGGGGGTTGGGGGGATCAAAAGCCTATGACGCAATTCTAGAAGACTTGTGTGTACACCGTAGCTATCTTAGTCAGGTGAGGGATTGAGGGTGAGGTTCGATCTTATATTTTATTACGCCTACCTACTTAATTAGTATAATTTACAGGCAAGAGGCAGAAGCTAGAAGGGATTCAAGACTTAAGCTTTTGAATGCTTGGCACTAAAACTCCTTGAAACCTATCGACTTCTTCCAAAACAGGAGTAAATAGTTCAGGGGGTGCAATCCGACTTCCAGGGACTGGCCCACCTACTTAGATGCTAAATGAGTTCTATCAGCCCGCGTTCACATCAGGGGATACCTTCGATTTATGAATTTGGCATTGAACTAGTACAGTATGGCGTAAATCCAGCTACCATCGCGATTAACAAGATAAAGGTGGCAAACTTGCGCCACTGTGTGTTACATACATTTGTCATGGCTTTCTACTTTTACAAAGGGTTATTATCTAAATAATGGATGTAATTGCTGCATTTCAATTTATTGCAAAAATTAATAAGTTATTCCCGATCTTGATAACTTATAATAGTTGTGTTTTTTGTTACAATATACCTTTGAATTAGTGGATTTTACCACATAAAAGTTGCTGTCCAGGTTCGCACAAAAACTTATTTTGTCTGCCAGCGTAGTAATGCTTAAAATAGTGCCGACATTGCGAACAAGTACTTCAACAGATTTATTAACAAAACTTTATCTATATAATTAGAAGAGTTTTGAAGTAGTGTAAAAAGTAAGTAAATTGAGGATGAAATCATGAAATTTGGAATTGATAGTGGGCACAATTGTCCGCCAGATACAGGAGCAAGTGGGATTAAATTTGAGGATAATTTAACTCTTGATGTCGGCAATAGAGTGATAGCCAAGTTAAGAGCTTTAGGCAATGAAGTCGTAGTCTGTAGACCGAGTAGCGCTCGGACAGTAACTGAATCACTCTCAAAAAGATGTTCTACAGCGAATGGCAGTAAAGTAGATATTTACGTCTCGATTCATTTTAACTGTTTTAATGGACAAGCTAATGGCACAGAAGTATATGCAACTAGCGACACAGGGAGAAGAATCGCTAAACCTGTATTAGATGAAATCATCAAGTTGGGATTTTTTAATCGCGGTGTTAAGAGTGGTTCCCACTTATATGTTCTGAAAAATACAGATATGCCTGCAATTCTTGTAGAAGGTTGCTTCATCGATTCCCAAAAAGATATGAATCTTTTTAATCCAGAAGCAATGGCTAATGCGATCGTTAAAGGCTTAACTGGGAAAGTGCCAACTACTCCTGTTAACCCCGTACCAGATGAAGAGGAGAATGTAGATGCCACTATTCTCAGACTGCAAAAATCCTTAAATCGACTCAAAATAACTGATAAAAATGGTAAGGCATTAGTAGAAGATGGCTTTACTGGGGCTAGCACCAAATCTGCTGTAGAAAAATTTCAGACTATTATCGGAGTTCAGACGACTGGAATTGCTGACGAAACTACATGGAATGCCATAAATCTAATTTTGGCAAAACGAATCATCAGACCAAATCATGCTGGTGGTGCGGTTGTGAGATACTTGCAATACCGTTTAGGTGTTGATAATGATGGTGTTTACGGGCCGCAAACAGAGGTTATAGTTAAGAACTTTCAAAAGCAAAATGGTTTAGATGCTGATGGGATTATCGGGCCTGCTAGTTGGCAGAAATTAATTGGTTAGATAGATTGAGGAGTAGGCATTGTTCGTAGTTGGCACTTTAGCGAAGACAGCGCCAACTATGATACTCATGAAACTCAACTTGATAGACTACTCAGCTTTGAGTTCATAAACCTGGTTTATTTTGGTGAAATCAATAGTGGGGAAAGGGTTGTACAAAAATAGGATTTACGTACAAGAGATCCCCCAACTCACTTAAAAAGGGGGTCTCTTGGTTCTTCTCCTTTATAATTAAAAGAAATAACCAGAGCGTAGGAAATCACATCTGTTGCCGACAGAAATATGTTCAACTTAACCATGTTTGCGTTTGATAACTATCAATCGCAGTTGGTCACAGGTAATTTCCTATCGCTCTGGTGCTTTTTTGGCGGTGAAGTTTCGCCAAAATTATAAAATTAAAGGGCTTTCCAAGCCTATAATAATTGTTACTACTTTGTTGTATAGGTGGACACAATTTTTCGATCGCCTCTAGCTCAATCCAACAACATTTCAGGAATTTCAGTGCGATCGCCGCTAAAATCAAAGTGTGAATGTTCTGAGCATCCGACGGGCTAATTTTACGTAAGTTTTCACCGTAGCGTAAGGCATTTCTAAATCTTGAGATATAACCTGTAATGATTCTCCCATCTCCCGGCGTGCTAAGATAGTTGCCCAAGTAGAAGCAATTTTATCAGTGCGATCGCCTCCTGTACGTTTTCGTTGTGCGGTGAATAGGGCTGTCAATTCATCAATGCGTTCTCCCAGCAGATTTGTTAGCACCTGAGTCGGTGAGCTTACCTCTGGTTCCACCCAATCTAAGCGAGTTTGTCCCAATCCAAAAGTAGTTTTGTGTCCCGTACCGCAGTAGGGAGCGAGTCTTGCCAAAGCATAAAATAACTGGGTAAATTCAGAGTTAGCCAAAGCAGGCTTACTCAAACCACAAGACATTACCCCTGTGAATCCTGTCACCGAACCTCGTTTACCAGCTGCTACCTTCATCGATTCCAAACGATGCTGATGGATAATTACCCCTTCATCTATCCAGTCGAGAAAAGGTTCTGGTTCAATAGGCATTCCCGAAAAGTCATTCCAGCGTCGCAGGTAGCTATGAAAGAGATTAACTGGCACCGGGAGGGGGAAATGATGACCCTTGCGGCGAAAGCTGGTAGGGGAGACAAAACTGAAGTTGACGTTAGAGGGTTTCTCTGGTGATAACTGCAATAGTTGCGCGTAGGTAGCCGATGGATGGGCAATACTCACCTGTTTTATTTGCAGGGGAGCATCTCTTAAGTCCAGGATTTGGGGCAGTTCGGTTAACCATTGTTTGAGAAACTGCACGACTCTTGGAGACAAAGCATTAACGTGCCAGCGATAAATTTGCTTGGCTTCTAGTTGCAATTGTCTCCCACTGGCAAGAAGTTGACCTGACAGCGCCGAAATATTGAAGGGCTTTTCCGACTCCCCATCGTGCAGATATGCAGAAAGTTCTGGGTTGAGTTGCCGTACTTGGTCAAGAAACCAGGCATGGAGTCCAATGGTGTACTGGGAGTAGAGGGAAGTGGAAGTGGTTGGCTCAAGGTCAAATACCAATCCCACCAGTTCAGTGTCGTCAGCCCATGTGGGAAGAGACTCTAACTTGGGCTTGGCTTTTTGCCTAGTAGATGTAGCTGCTTTTGACATCGCTAATTGCTATGCAAATGATGTCAAATATTCTACTCAATTTCCATCCCCTTTGGGGGAAAATGCTTATCTGCTTTTGTCCCCTTGTGGGGATTAGTTAAGCAGTCACCAGATTATTTAGCTGCAATTCACACTGTTGAAATACGTAATTGACAGCAGCAAATAATTTATCTAGCTCTTGAATAGAGTAGAAAATGATATTTCTAGTAAATACTTCATCCTTTAGCTTGCTAAATTGCCATGAAGCTCCATTAGAAACTATGCCAAATATAACTATTTTCAATTCACCATTAAGTCTTTGAGCAGCAATCATTTCTGCCAGACACTGTGCCCAACCAGTTTCAAAGTTATCTTGCTTTGCCTTCACTAAAATGAAGTATGGCTTGTCAAAAACGACTTTTCCTAAAGGAGATTTTTTTGCTAAAATATATTCAGGAAAACCTGATAATTTTTCGTCATAATTTAATGACTCATGACTCCATAAAATAAACTTGCTACTGTATCTCTTCCAAACTTCCTTCAAAACTGGGTAAATCAAGTTTTCGCAAATGGCAAACTCTGAGTTATCCACTATTCCTTCCCGCATTACAGTTTCTAAGTCTTCCCGGAAATAATCAGGAATATTGAACTCAGCTTCACCGATGAAATTCGATATACTTTTAAAACATCCTTTAAGATATCTTCTCAGGGGAAGCGCATCTCAAACGCTATTGACAAGCGGGTTTAGGGACTTGCAAAGAATAAATTATCCCAAGAAAATCAAGAAACAGTAATTTTATAATAATAATCATTGTAGTGGAATGTTTTATTTTTTGAAATTCCCTAATGTTGTGTTGTAAATACTCATTAAACTTTTCTAATCGTCGGAGCATTTAAATAAGCCTGAGGATTTTCCGGGTCAAACTCCAGACCATTAAAAAACTTCTCTATGCCCCGTGATGTATTTGGCGGAATCGCTTTTTCTTGACCAATAAGTTTAGCTGCTTCTCGCCACAAATCTTCGCGATTTACAGCCTCAATTAAAGGTTTAGTCTGAAATTCTGGGGAACGATGCCCCCATCGCATATCTTCAATTAAAAACCACAAATCATGGCTTTTGTAAGGGTAGGAAGCATTATTGCGCCAAAACTTAATCGCATGAGGACTATTTTCTACGACGCGACCATTTCCATAATCAAACTTGCCCAGTAAGCGATCGCGAAGTAAATCACTTTTGATTCCCATCCATTGGCGTTGTGAGAGAATCCTTACCATTTCCTCCTTATTTTCAGGGCGATCGCACCACATCTGAGCTTCCAAAACAGCAGCTAGCAGTGCTTTAGCTGCCTTAGGATGCTTATCTACCCAGTTACCACGCATAGCGAGTGCTTTTTCAGGGTGATTGTTCCACAACTCTCCACTAGTTACAGCTGAGTATCCAAGCTTCTGTTTAATCAAACGCTGATGCCAAGGATCGACCACACAAAAACCATCCATTGTCCCACCGCGCATGTTAGCTACCATTTGAGGCGGTGGTACCACCATCAGGGATGCATCTCGTTCCGGATCGATACCGCCGTAAGCAAGCCACCAGCGCATGAAAAAATCTCCTGTTACCCGTCGATAGGGAATAGCAAAGCGGGAGATTTCTCCAGTCAACGCCTTCTGAGCCAAAGCTGATTTGAGGGCAAAACTGTCCAAACCAAGATTTAAATTTTTATGGGCATTGGCAAGTGAAATCCCTTGTCCATTCAAATTCAAACGAGCCAGGATATATATAGGTATTTTACGACCGTATGTAATCTCTCCTGTAGCGATCAGGTATGTCATAGGAAAGAGTAAATGGGCACCATCCAAGCCACCATCGGCTGAACTTAACATCAGTTTGTCACGCGTAACAGCCCAAGAAGCCTGCTTATTTACCTGGACATCAGGCATACCATACTTAGCAAAAAAGCCTTTAGCTTTGGCGATAATTAAAGGAGAGCAGCTGGTAACAGCGACGAAGCCCAGTTTAGCGGTTGTCACCTCAGGAGTATCGCTATAACCAGCATATACACCTGAACTCAACTGGGTAAGAGGGGAGCCAGAAGTGCCATGATGGGTTATGGTTTGAGTCAGTAGTGCTGCTGCACCTGTGGTTGCTAAAAATTTGCGTCTGGAAAGCTTTGCCATATCGATTCATCTCTTGCAAGTAAACAGATATATATACTTTGATAGTAATAAGCTAATCGTTATTTAAATTGCATCTCTGTATATAGCGGTTCTCGGTTAAGTAGGTACTGAACCCC
>NZ_NOLI01000177.1:0-13800 GCF_002245975.1 Nostoc sp. 'Peltigera membranacea cyanobiont' 213
CCCCTACCCCCTTCAGCTAAGGCTTCTGACTACCCGCTTGTTCCTGTGCTGGAGTAATGGGAGCGCCATTAGTTAGGTTGAGAATACCGGAAACAACAATTTTGTCTCCAGCCTTTAGTCCTTCGATAACTTGATAATTATTTCCCTCAATAACTCCCAATTTCACAGGTTTTTGTTGAGCCACTAAAGATGGCGCTCCAGCTTTATTTTCTGCTGGCGCTTCAACTTTCTTTTCTGCTAGTGCTTCAGGTTTCTTTGCTGATGGCGCTTCAGCTACAAATACAAAAGTCTCTCCACCCAGGCGAGATATTGCTGTAACTGGAATTAAAATTCCCGGACGTTCATTCCAGATGACTCTGGTTTGCACTGACTGAAGATTAAGCAATCTATTTCTCAAATTGCCAAAGTTGGCTTTTACCAAAACTGTCTGCGAATCGGAACTGGCATTTGGGGAGATAAAACTGATTTTACCGGTTGTTGTGGGTTTGCCTTGGGCATCCAACATTTGCACAGGTAATCCCAAGCGCAAATTTCTGGCTTGATTTAGCGGAATGGATATATTCAGTTCTAAAGAGTCATTTTTAGTTAATGTTGTGAGTTGATCCCCTTGTGCCACATACTGTCCTACCTTGACTGGGATATCACCAACAATACCTGTAAAAGGAGCTAGGACTTTTGTGTATTGCACTTGGACTTGAGCCGACTGGACTTGAGCGGCTGCTTGGCTTACTTGCGATCGCCCTTGGGCAATATCTTCTGGGCGGTTGCCGTTCACCTGCTGATTATAGAATTGTTTCTGCTGTTCTAAGGCAGCACCTAGCTGCTGGATATTAGCATCTCTGCTTTTGCGGAGTTGCTCTAGGTTTTTCTGGGCTGCAACTAGCGCTGCTTGGGCACTATCTTTGTTTTTGATGTATTCATCTAGGGTATCTTGAGAAGTTGCCCCTTCTTTTGTTAATTGTGCATATCGCGTTGCTCGTGCTTGCGCTAGTACGAGATCGGATTTGGCGGAATTAACTTGAGCTTCAGCCTGCTGAATTTGCTGTGGTAGCGATCCAGATACGGCATCTTGATATTTTGCTTGGGCCTGATCTAGCTGGGCTTTGGCTTGGGAAACTACTTCTATTCGAGTCCCTGCTTTGAGTTCAGCCAGATTTGCCTGTGCTTGTTGTAGTGCTGCTTGTTTTTCTCTTAGCACGGCTTGGGCATCATCAGTTTCTAGGCTAATAATTACTTGCCCTTGTTGAACGCGGTTGCCCTCTTTAATAAAAACCTGGCTAATTCGCCCTCCAATCTGTGGTTTGATTGGTACAGACTGCGGAGCTTCTAAGGAGCCAATAAACTCCGAACTATCCTGCACAGTTTCAGTTTCCACAGTTGCTATCTTGACGGGAATTGCCATCGGTTTACCAGCTGCTGGCCCGCCGGCTGCTGGATTGCTAGCACTACTAGTTTGCCACCAGCGCCAACCAAAACCAATACCTGCAATTAAGAGAATAATTCCCAAAATTAGAGGCCAACGACGCTTTTGAGGTGGTTTAGGCGATCGCTCTACCAATGGTTGCGACTCTTGACTAGAATCAGTAACAGTAGGCTGTTCTATTTCAATTGGACGGGGAGAATCAGGGAACTCAGAATGGGACATCTTCACTTTCTCGTCTTGTGGATTTAGACTTGGGCAATCTACTTTTCGCTAAAAAAGGATTATTTGAATAGTTTTTTAGCCTTTTTTCTTGATGTTGATGACAAACATGTACTTGTTTGGGTATTTGGGCGATCGCTCACGATGTCTAGCACCTAAAATGCATAAATATGATTCAGCGTATTTTGGTTAATTTGTATATTGCTTAACTCCGATGGTATTTTGAAAGTGTAATTTATAAAACTGTTTTAGTCAGTAAAAGCTCAGTCTTTAAGTTAGAGAGAAAACACAGTTCATCTTGTTGTCGGCGAATTAACAAAACTTCCTATCTGTTGCAATGGCAAAGTGCTAATACCGCGGACAAATAAATTGACGCAAGTTTCCATGTAGCATTCGCGACTGTAGTCTAGTGTGGTAGGAATATCGCTAAAACGCAGAATACCGTGAAGCAACATCCCCATGAAACTATCCACAGATGCTTTTAAATCTATATCTGAAGATACTGCGCCCCGATCTTGACTTTTCTGCAAGTACACAACCAGCTGTTGGCGCAGCGATTTGTCAGTTTCATATAAAATCAGACGGGCGGCTTGGGGATGTCGCTTTGCTTCCCCAATAAATGTCCGAATTAGGTCTTCATGCTCCTCTATCATCTGGTTGCAAAGCTTTGCATAATTCTTGAGGTCAACATGTAGGTTTTGAGTCCAGTTGTCATCATGAGCTAAGGCTTGGGACTGTAAAGCGATCGCTTCGGTAATTACAGCAGCTATTAATTGCTCTTTGTTCTGGAAATGACGAAATAATGTTACCTCATTGACCGCAGCAACACGAGCAATTTCTCGCGTTGTCGCTCCAGTTAAACCCGCCGTTGCAAACACTTTAGTTGCTGCCTTTATCAAGCGGGCGCGAGTTTGTGCCCTCCTTGATGCTAAGTTTTCCATAAGCGTTTGCAAGCACTTGCTTGCAAATGTAAGTACTTGCTTGCATTATAACTACACAGCAGACAATATTGGTATAAGTTATAGATGAGTTTATCCCTCTTGAGTCGGATTGAATACTAAACTTAGGGAAGAAAAAGGTATGGAGCGATGTCTTTTCTATGAGATGCTCGCGGAATGCGAGCTACGCTGATTAATTCAGCCTTATTAAGCAAGGTTTAGAGTTGTATCAAGTTATCCTCACAAAGAAAAACGTCCAATCAATTAGTGTCCTCTAGAATCCTATTTTTGAGCAGTCCCATCTTCCTACACTTAGGTCACCCGATCGGATGATTTAAAAATCACCCGATCGGGTGATTTAAATTATCCTAATCAGGGTTTTGTATGTGTAGCCAAAAGGCAAGTTGTGACACTCACCCGTGATTACAGAAGCCCATACTGTACCATCACGGTGTGGGTAGTTCACCCATCAACAACTGATTCCTTGGAATTGAATTTTGGCAAAATACCAATAGTTGATTTTCGATTAGCAACAATATGAGAAAAGAGCCATTCATACCGATCGAGTGCTTGTTCTAAAGAATAGTTTTCTTCAGCAAACTTTCTTCCTGCATGACCTAGCCTCGCACATACAATCGGATCGGTATATAAATCATGCACCGCAGCAGCCATTGTATCAGGCGATTCTGGCTCCACAATTATTCCACCACCACTAAGTTCGATCGCTCTAGCAGCAGTACCATTGGCGGGAACTGAACCTACAATCGGACGGCCACTTGCTAGCAGCAGTGGTATTTTTGAGGGCATATTGAACGAAATCACATTGCGCTTTTGCACAATTAATCCCACATCAGATGCTGCTAGCATTTCGGGTAGTTTTTCTCGTGATTGCAACGGTAGCAGCAAAACATTATCTGCTCTATGTAATAGACAATATTCCTGCAACCTTTGCAATGCTTTTGATTCACCAACAATGACAAAGACAATATCTCTGATATGACGTAAGCAAACTGCTGCTTCTATTACTGTTTCTAAACCTTGGGTTAGAGCAATATTGCCCGAATAAAGGACTATAAATTTCCCATCTAGTTGATGACTAGATATCCAAGAGTTGTTCTGTTTTGGTAAAGGGCGGATAAAATTTACATTCACCCAATTAGGAATACAAACAATTTTATTAACAGGTACTCCCTTCTTGACTAAATTCTCGCGAAACCCATCGGCGATGACGCTAATAGTGTGTGCAGTCCGATATGCAAATTTTTCTAAAACTGCAAGAGTTCGGATCATCCACTTGTTTTTTAGTAGCCCAATACGCACAGCAGCTTCTGGTAAAATATCTTGCACATTCAGAACTAGTGGACAGTTATATAACCAACTTAATATTGTTGCTGGCAAAATACCTAATAAAGGTGGAACGGTTAAGATAATCACATCTGGACGTTTACCTTTAAAAGCTTGGGGTAAGCTTGTGAAAATAAAGCTCAACTCCAGTAACAGCCGATCTACAAGGTTAGGTTTAGACTTAATTCTCAGGTAGCTTCGCTGAATGGTCACGCCATTTTTTTGTTCAGTAACGTACCATTGATCCCGATATCCATCGTAAATTTCGCGCTGAGGATAGTTAGGCATCCCGGTAATCACTCGCACTTCATGACCTCGCTTTACTAGTCCTTCTGCCAATTCAGTCATTAACGGAGCAATTCCAATTGGCTCTGGATAATAGTTGTAGGAATAGATCAGAATGTGCATGAGCTATTTGTGAATTTTGTGAACACAACCTGAGATCGGCGAATTTATTACTGATTTCAGTAATATCTGAATATTTGTATTATTTAAATTTTGGTTGTAATTAGATTATGATTTTGTAAATCACAACTAAAATCAATTTTAACAAGGTATTAGTTTTGTTACTTAAGTAAGATTTCTCTACATAGGGTTTCCATTTATCGGCGATCGCTGATAAATGTTGATTATTTACTGATTTAAGTTTCTCACCATATATTATGTGATAACTCCTCACTTATTTGAAAGTGAATCTAATCGTTAATTTTACACTTAGGGGATTGTAGCATTATATTTAATTTCATGTATAGAACCGATATTCCGCCTTTTCAACTGGCACATGAAGTATTTTTAACTAAGTCATCAGTATTGCGTTGATTGATGAGCATCCAAGTTTTTCAGTAGTTCAAAGACACTAACTACTCAACACTAAGTCTTGAGTAGCTATCAATACGTATAGGTAAATACTGCATGAAGCCACGGGGTTAAGTGTAATAAATCAATGAAGATAAACACTTATTTTGTGAAGTTTTGGAAAAAAATGCCAAGTCTATCCAACAAACCCAAGCTCAACTCTATCTATTTTGATGTATGCAGCAAGGTTTGCTAAGTGATTTCCAAAACCCAGCTAACTAAAAATCACGAGCGATCGCCCAATCGGAACTGATTAAAGTTAAGCTAAAGTTAAAAACAGAAATACTGTCACCTAGAGTTTTCTAAAATTCTTAAATCTTCAGCTGTAGGCTTAGGGCGATCGGACTCAAAGCTACCTTTAGGACAACGGACTTCAAACATTAGATTATCACCAGTTTCGGCATCAAGTACTTGAGTCAATTTGGCATTTGATTTACAACGCCCACCATCAAAATCGATGCCACCTACATAATCAGCCGTAACTTTCCAAACCTTACGGTTCCCGTCAATATCGAGGTTATATTCTGTTGCAGGTTTAGCATCTTTCCACATGAGGAATTTAATTTCTTTAATTTTCCGATTGCCTAAAAGTTTAGTTACCTCATCTTGTGTTTTTAGTTTGAATTCGCTATCAGATTTGTTTGAGTTGCCGCCATATTTTGCAGGTAAAGGAGGCTTTGTTTCTGGCTGTTGCTGTTCCTCGTTAATAGCAAAACTTGTTGTTGAGACGAGTGCTATAGAACCCACAGCAGCCGAAAGCATTAAAACAATTAAAAGTGCCTGTTTAAATGATTTCATCATCTTTACTATAATAGTTACTTGATAGCCAGTTCGTTATGCGTTAAGGTAACACGATTAAGACTCGAATTGTAAGTAGAATTCATGCCGTTATAAATATTGGCATCTCTGTCAGCCACAGCAGTAGGACTGTTACTAACATTTGTCCAAGTGTTGCTGAGGCTGAGTCTTTGCCATAAATCGGCATAGGTTCCACTTGTAAATGTATTTAAATTATCTTTTGATTCAAGTCCGAGATTAATATATAGCCAATAAACTTTCAATATCCAACAGATATATAATTTTGGTGGTACAAAAACTTGTGTCGCAATTAAGTATTCTATTATACTTAATGAGTAGCGCTACACATTTAACTAGTCTAATATCGTATATCTTTTGTGTAGTATTATGATGGCAAAGGTTAAGAGTGTTGATATATCAGGAAATTTAGCGTTTCTATTAGAAGTTGGTACAGAAGAATTACCTGCAAGCTTTCTCAGTGATGCCTTAATACAGTGGCGAGAACGCATTCCCCAAAGTTTGGAAGCAAATAGCCTTCAGGGTGAAAGTGTCCAAGTGTACGGTACTCCCCGGCGTTTAGCGGTATTGATTAAAGGTCTACCATCTCAGCAAGCAGACCGAGAAGAAGAAATTAAAGGGCCTCCCGCCCAAGCCGCCTTTAAAGATGGTAAGCCGACAGCAGCAGCACTAGGTTTTGCCAAAAAGCAAGGCGTGGAAATAGATGCACTATTCCTTCGCCCTACGGAGAAAGGGGAATTTGTTTTTGTGCAAAAAAGAATTCCCGGTCGTCCTGTGGCGGAAATTTTGACAGAACTTGTTCAAGAGTGGATTTGGGGTTTAGAAGGTAAGCGGTTGATGCGTTGGGGAGATGGGGATGGGAGATTTTCTCGACCAATTCGCTGGCTGGTAGCTTTGTTAGATGAGACGGTGCTACCGTTGGAATTGGTGAATGGTTCTAAAACGATTCAGAGCGATCGCATTTCTCAAGGTCATCGTGTCTTACATCCTGAACCTGTGACAATTGCCCAAGCTACTGATTATGTTACCGCCCTCAAGTCTGCTTATGTCACCGTTGACCCAGAAGAACGGGAAAATCTGATTAAACAGCAAGTGAAGGCAGTAGCAGAGAGTTTAAGCGGGTATACAGTCATTTATCCCGATTTATTAGCGGAAGTAACCAATCTTGTAGAATATCCTTCTACAGTTGTTGGTAAATTTGAACCAGAATTTTTGGAATTACCAACTGAGGTAATTACTGAAGTCATGGTGACTCATCAACGTTATTTCCCTGTATTCAAACCAGGTAGTTCTGAACAAGAATTATTGCCCAATTTCATCACAATTTCTAACGGCGATCCTAAAAAATCAGATATTGTTGCCGTCGGGAATGAAAGGGTAATTCGTGCCAGATTAGCTGATGGCAGATTTTTCTACGAAGCTGATTTAACTAAGCCTTTAGAAAGCTTTTTACCCCAGTTAGAAAAAGTTACTTTTCAAGAAGAATTGGGTTCGGTACGTACCAAGATAGATAGAGTAGTTAAGATTGCCGAGCAAATTTCTACCCAATTAGAATTAGCAGATAATCAAAGCCAAAAAATCCAACGGGCTGCTTTATTATGTAAAGCAGATTTAGTAACTCAAATGGTGTATGAATTCCCTGAATTGCAAGGCATTATGGGAGAAAAATATGCCTTAGCGAGTGGTGAAGATGCCGAAGTTGCAAAGGCAATTTATCAGCATTATTTGCCAACGGGAGCCGGTGACAATTTACCCGAAACACTCACAGGTCAAATTGTCGGTTTGGCAGATAGATTAGATACCTTAGTGAGTATCTTTGGCTTAGGTTTAATTCCCTCTGGCTCCTCCGATCCCTTCGCCTTGCGTCGGGCTGCTAATGCTGTAGTTAAAATTACCTGGTTCTATAATTTGCCGATAAATTTAGATGATTTATTGGCACAAATAGCAACAGATTTTGCTGCGAAATATCAAAAAGATCGGACATTATTAACCACAGCATTACAAGAGTTTTTCTTACAACGCATCCGCACTTTATTACAAGAAGAAAAACAGATTGATTACGACTTGGTAAATGCAGTTTTGGGAGAAAATGACCCAGAATATACAGAACGCACATTAAAGGATTTATTGGATGTCCGCGATCGCGCCTTGTACTTACAACAAATCCGTAACGACAGTACCTTAGATAACATCTACGAAACCGTTAACCGTTCCACACGATTAGCCGCTCAAGGTGACTTGGATACAAAACAGCTAGAACCGAAAACGGTAGTTCGTCCAGAATTATTCCAAAAGCCCTCTGAGGAAGCTTTGTATAATGCCTTAATCGAATCAGTACCGCAAACTCAAACAGCACAGCAGACACGAAATTATCAACTGTTAGTAGCAGCACTAGCAAAAATTGCTCCAACAGTTAGTAACTTCTTTGATGGGCCAGATAGCGTTTTAGTTATGGACTCCGATCCAGAAATTAAGCGTAATCGATTACACTTACTGGGATTAGTTCGCAATCATGCTCGTGTTTTGGCTGACTTTGGTGCGATCGTCAAAAATCTGTAGCGTAAGTCAACAAAAAGTTGTGTAATTTTTACCAATAGACGCTACTATAGGGAGTGCTTAACCAGGGACTCTGCTGCAATCTATGTCCAAAGCTCATGTTATTGGATTGGGAAAGTCCGGTGTTGCTGCGGCGAGATTGTTGAAACGGGAAGGTTGGGAGGTAGAGCTAAGTGATGGCAACACCTCCGAAACCCTCCTCCAACAACAACAAGAACTCGCTGCCGAGCAAATAACCGTTAAACTAGGTCAATCCCTAGAATTGAATGGTGATAATTTACCCCAATTAATAGTTGTTAGTCCTGGCGTGCCTTGGGATATTCCCATATTAATCAAGGCACGCCAATTAGGTATTGAAACCATTGGCGAAATGGAACTCGCTTGGCGAAATTTGCGATCTTTACCTTGGGTAGGAATTACAGGTACTAACGGCAAAACTACTACCACAGCTTTAATTGCTGCCATTTTTAAAGCCGCAGAATTAAACGCACCTGCTTGCGGTAACATTGGCTACGCCGCTTGTGAAGTTGCCCTGTCTTGCAGGGGACAGGGAAGAGAGGACAGGGGACAGGGGACAGGGGGAGTAGGAGAAACATTTGATAATTCCTGTACAGATGTGATTAATCGCGTCTCTTCACTCGATTGGGTGATTGCGGAAGTTAGCAGCTATCAAATAGAATCTTCGAGTTCTCTTGCACCACGTATCGGAGTTTGGACGACTTTTACACCAGATCATCTGAGTCGCCATAAGACTTTAGAGAATTATTACAACATCAAAGCCAAGTTATTGCATCAGTCCGAATTGCAAGTGTTTAATGGCGATGATGCTTACTTGAGGCAACAAGGTTTAAATGCTTGGCCTAATGCTTATTGGACAAGTGTCAGAGGAAAAGATTTCCTGATTAGCGAAAAAGGTTTTTACATCGAGGACGACTGGGTTGTGGAAAAATTGACTGCAACCTCTACACCAGAACCGATTGTGAAAGTATCTACTTTGCGAATGGTGGGAGAACATAACCAGCAAAATCTCTTGATGGCAGTAGCAACGGCACGATTAGCAGGAATTAATCGTGATGCGATCGCACTTGCAATTAGTGAATTCCCCGGTGTTGCCCATCGTTTGGAGCATATCTGCACTTGGGAAGGCATTGATTTCATCAACGACAGCAAAGCCACTAACTATGATGCTGCCGAAGTTGGTTTAGCATCTGTGAAAAGTCCAGCGATTTTAATTGCTGGTGGCGAAGCCAAAGCAGGTGATGATACTGGCTGGCTAGCACAAATTCAAACCAAAGCGGCTGCTGTGTTATTGATTGGCTCTGCTGCACCCGCATTTGCTCAACGCCTCCAAGAGGTGGGGTATTATTCTTACGAAATTGTGGAAACTATGGAAAGGGCAGTTCCCCGATCGGCGGAATTAGCTAAGGAGTATCAAGCGCCTGTGGTGTTGCTATCTCCAGCTTGTGCGAGTTTCGATCAGTACCCCAATTTTGAAGTGCGGGGCGATCGCTTTCGTGAGTTGTGCCTTGCTTGGGCGGCAGGAGGGAAGCTTCAACACAACTTGATTCTTTCATCCTCTCTGCCTAATTAATTAACTGTGTGACTTGCAGCTATACCTTATGTCAGATCAACCTGCACCAGAAATCGAATTGCTCCGTGCGGCTTACGCAGCCTTCAACGCGCGAGATATTGACGCTGCCCTTGCCCTCATGACTGCGGACGTGGCTTGGCCGAAAGCGTTCAAAGGCGGTTTTGTCTGTGGATCTGAAGAAGTTCGCGCTTACTGGACGGAGCAATGGAGCGAGATCAATCCGCACGTCGAGCCAGTTTCTTTTTACTCGGAGGAGGCCGGGCGCATTTTGGTCGATGTGCATCAGGTTGTGCGTGACTTGGATGGAGCAGTTCTTGCCGATGAGCATGTCGGCCATCGATTCACCCTTGAACACGGCTTGATTCAAGCTATGGAAGTCTGTCCACTTCCATCGTCCACCCCAAAGGACTAAACCACGCGCAAAGAGAGAGTACCGTACCTACTTCCAAACAATCAAATGCGATCGCTCAACCTGACTTTTGACTGGATGTGGAAAAGGGGATAGACTTTTCTAAGAGGTCTTATAATTATATTTTGATGTAGTTTGCAACTTCAACCTCATGAGCGATGCTTGTAGGTTTAGGAATAGGTAAACCATCTTCTAGCATTCCTTCTATATGAAATTCAATAGCTTCTGCAATCATCTGCTTGACTTCTTCTAAAGTTTCACCCACAGCTACACAACCTGGTAAATCAGGGATATAAGCGCCATAGCTAGTTTCTCCCTTTTCAATCACAACTGTATAACGCATTAGTATTCCTCCAATTGAGCTTGTCTCCAGATATTTTTAAGAGTACCAATTGGCACATCCACATTAGGTTTACCAAAAATATTTCTCATGAATCGAGTGGCTCAAAATGAAATGCTAAAGTTAATAATCAAGCTTTTCCAGAGCTACATTCTCTCTCCCAGATAAAATTTATATATGAACGCTACACAAGAAAAACTAAAAGTTCAGCTTGAACAGGCAATAGTTTCGGCTTTTGGCGCTGACTTCGCGGGAGTAGATCCAATATTGGTTCCTGCTAGCAATCCTAAATTTGGTGATTACCAGGCGAATGTGGCTTTATCGCTGAGTAAAAAGTTAGGAAAGCAACCAAGAGCGATCGCAGCTGCGATCGTTGAGAAACTAGATGTATCTGAAATCTGCGAAGCGCCGGAAATTGCTGGGCCAGGATTTATCAATCTGAAACTAAAAACGGTATATCTAGAAGCACAATTGAACGAAATTCAAGCCGATCCCCGGTTGGGAGTTCCAGCCGCGAAAACGCCGAAGCGGGAAATTGTGGATTTTTCCAGTCCGAATATTGCCAAAGAAATGCATGTCGGACACTTGCGTTCGACGATTATTGGTGATTCCATCGCCCGGATTTTAGAATTTATTGGACACAATGTGCTGCGGTTAAATCATGTAGGTGACTGGGGTACGCAGTTTGGGATGTTAATTACTCATCTTCGTGAATCTGATTCTGAAAATAATTCCTTTTGGAATAGTCTATATTATGAGGAGAACGATCAACCGGGTTTCATTAACTCTCCCTCTATAAATATAGGAGACTTGGTTCAGTTTTACAGAGAAGCTAAGAAAAAATTTGATGAAGATGCTGATTTTCGAGAAAGATCACGTAAAGCAGTAGTAGAACTACAATCTAATGAGTTATCAGCAAAACACGCTTGGTTTTTTCTTTGTGAAGCTTCTCGAAAAGAGTTTCAAGTAATTTATGAGTTGCTGGATATCAAGTTAGATGAACGGGGCGAATCTTTCTACAACCCCTTACTACCAAAAGTTGTGGAAGATTTAGAGAAATCTGGTTTACTGGTAGAAAATCAGGGCGCAAAATGCGTTTTTTTGGAAGGGTTTACAAATAGAGAAGGTGAACCTTTGCCCTTAATTGTACAAAAATCAGATGGCGGCTATAACTACGCCACAACTGATTTGGCATCCCTCCGCTACCGGATTCAACAGGATCAAGCAAAGCGGATAATTTATGTAACAGATACTGGACAAGCAAACCACTTTGCCCAATTTTTCCAGGTAGCACGCAAAGCTGGCTGGATTCCCGATGATGTGGAATTAGTGCATGTTCCCTTTGGGTTGGTGTTAGGAGAAGATGGGAAGAAATTCAAAACTCGTTCTGGGGATACTGTGCGGTTGCGGGATTTATTAGATGAAGCTGTTTCTCGTGCCCATGCTGACTTAAAAAGTAGATTACAAGAAGAAGAACGCCAAGAAACTGAAAAATTTATTAATGAAGTTGCTAGGGTAGTTGGTATCAGTGCAGTTAAGTATGCAGACTTAAGCCAAAACCGCACTAGCAATTACATTTTCAGCTATGACAAAATGCTGGATTTCAAAGGTAATACTGCACCTTATATGCTATATGCTTATGCGCGGATTCAGGGGATTAGCCGCAAGGGTGATATTAACTTTGAGGAGTTAGGAAATAATGCCGTCTTATTGCAGCATGAAACAGAATTAGCGCTGGCAAAATATTTACTTCAACTGGATGAAGTTATTAGTAGTGTAGAGCAAGACTTGATGCCTAATCGTTTATGTGAGTATTTGTACGAACTGAGTAAGAAGTTTAATCAGTTTTACGATCGCCATCAGGGAGTTCAGGTTTTGGAGGCACAGGAACCTCAGAGGACATCCAGGTTGGTTTTGTGTGATTTGACTGCTAGAACTCTGAAGTTGGGACTATCTTTATTGGGAATTCAGGTGTTGGAGAGGATGTAATATTTTTTTAACGCCAAGGTGCGCTGAGTAAGAGTTAAGTTAATTTCTTCTTGGTGTCCTTTCCGTCTTCTCTGCGAGACGCTACGCGTTGGTGTAAGCCTCTCGTAGAGAAGGCGGTTCGTTAATCATAATTTTTGAATTTGGAGGCGATCGCAAATGGTACAGACACCATCTAAAAACATAACTTTGGCAGAGTTTCTGAAGCTACCAGAAACGAAACCCGCTAGTGAATACATCAATGGTAAAATTATTCAAAAACCAATAGGACAGGGAGAACATAGCACTATTCAAGGTGAACTGATTATTTTTATTAATGCTATATTGAAACCCCAAAAAGTTGCACGAGCATATCCAGAATTGCGGTGTACATTTGGTGGCAAATCAATTATCCCGGATGTAGCGGTATTTACTTGGGATAGAATACCTCGGAAAGAAAATGGCAGGGTAGCAAATTTATTTTTAGCCGCTCCCGATTGGACTATCGAGATTCTATCGCCCGATCAAAGACAAACGAAAGTTACAAAAAATATTCTCCATTGCCTGAATTATGAAACCCAAATGGGTTGGCTGATCGATCCAGAAGAACAAACGGTATTTGTGTACATCCGCAATCAACAGCCAATCATGTTGGATGAACTAGATGCTTTACTTCCTGTGCCAGATTTTGCAACTGAGTTGAGGCTGACAGTAGGAGATTTATTTGGTTGGCTGTTGGAGTAAAATAAGGAAATATGCCAAGTGCAACAGGTTTTATGGGTAGGAGTTGGTTGTAAACGGGGAACCTCATGGCAATTGATTGATTGGGCTATTGAGCAAGTGTTTCGAGAAAATCAACTTTTTCAAAGTGCGATCGCAGGGATTGCTACCATTGACACTAAAGCCTCGGAAGTTGGCTTAGTAGAACTTTGCCAGCTACGCAATCTACCGCTAAAAACCTTTTCTGCGGAAAGCCTTTGCTCTGTCTGTGTCCCCAACCCTGCAACAATTACTGACCATAAAGTAGGTACACCTAGCGTAGCAGAGGCGGCTGCTATTCTTGCAGCTAATCTAATTGCTTCCCCTTTTACCAGCACAGAAGCATTGGGAGTAAGATTCTTAGTTCCTAAACAAATTTTCCAGCTAAAAGGGCAACCAGGAGCGGTAACACTAGCTGTTGTCCAAGCCTCAAATATGACTCTTACAAAACTTTATTAATTGTTCTAAGGAACGTGGATTAAATAAAGTGTAAAAGTAGGGACTGTTTAGGGCTTTCCAAGAAATAAATTATTCATTTGTGGGATGGGCATCTTGCCCGTCCCCAATATTAGGACGGGCAAGATG
>NZ_NOLI01000178.1:0-13776 GCF_002245975.1 Nostoc sp. 'Peltigera membranacea cyanobiont' 213
AGATGAGGGAGCAGGGGGAGATGAGGAAGCAGGGGGAGCAGGGGAAGAAAATACTACTTCATCCCCCTCATCCCCCTCATCCTCTTCATCTCTTCCTACTCCTTGCTGTAACAACTTTTCTAGGAAGGGAAAAACTTCTCCTACTTCTGGTGTCCACATTTGGGGGATGCCATCGACTAGACGAGGAGCGCCTGCACAGATAGAATATCGGCTGAGTTGGGGATGATCGATTGGCGTTGGGTAGGGACTTTCTAGTAGGGTTGCAATTCCCGATGGGTTGGTGGGGCGAAAAAGAGCAGCAAAAACTTCTGAACCTGTACGCTTTTCTAAAGGTAGCGATCGCCAATACCAAGTCTCGATCATACTGTTTCTAAGGGTTGCTCATAGTTAGTTAACAGTTTTCAGCAGTGAGTACAAATAGCTACAACTACTGACAATTACCTCTATACCATTTTCTCGGTGCAAAATTAGACCTGAGTTCCGATTGCTATGCGTATTCCCCAGAATACAATTAAAGTCGCAATCGCAAGCCAGTCACGCCCTTTGAATCGTAAATCATGCCACTGCACTCGATGCTCGTTGGGACTGGTAAAACCCCGCACCATCATTGCATTGGCCATTTGGTCGGCTCGTAAGAGGAGATTTTCCAAAAGTCTCTCTGCTACTGTCATCCAAACCTTGAATCCTCCTTTCAATCCCAGCTTTTTCCAATTAATTGCCCTTGTCATAACTGAGCGAAATAAGTTTTGCACTTCTTCTAAAACTAGAGGAATAAAACGTAAGGACAAGGTTAAAGTTAAAGCAATTTCTGTGACAGGCAACTTAAAGCGTCGTAAAGGTTGCATTAAGCTTTCTATGCCAGAGGTGATTTCTTCTGGTGCGGTTGTCAGCAGATACAGGTTGGTGCTGTAAATCACGGTAAATATAAGTGTACTCAGGCGTACAGCCAAATCCAAGGAGCGACGAGTTACTTTGACTGGGCCTTTGTGAAATAGCACATAACTATATTTTTTGCGATCGCTTGCTTGCTCTGGAACAATATTTTTGGAGTTTGCTGGTTGGGTTAATATTTGTTCATTAGCTGGTAAGCGTGGCTGATAATCTACACCCATTCCATCAGGACTAATGGCTCCGATCGCTAAAATAAAAAACGATAGCATTAACAGCCAACCCATTTGCTGCTGCCATACTCGGCGAGGAATCCTAGCAATCAAGGTGGCAGCAATTAACACTACCACCAGCAGCACCCGCCAAATATTATTAGCCAAAACATAGCTTGTTAAAAAGCTCATCAACCAGGCGAACTTGACTCGCGGATCGATTTTATGCAGCCAAGTTTGGGGTTGTTCTAAATAAAGTCCAAGTGGCAGCGATCGCAATAAATCCATTTTAGATAGAGTTAGGAGTTAGGAATGAGGAGTTAGGAGTTTTGACTTTAACTCATAACTCCTATACAGATGCAATTAATCGTGCCTCTTTTACAGACGCGATGAATCGCGTCTCTCTTGTCTCCTAACTTATTTTGACGCGAGTTGCTCTATTAACGTTACCAATTTCGGCATCACGGACTTTTTTGCTGCGCCATAGCAAAATAATTGGTGTGCCTTTAAATCCTAGCTGTTGCCGGAATTGGCGTTCAATGTAGCGGCGGTAGTTGTCGTTGAAGCGTTTGGAATCATTGACAAATAGTGCGATCGTTGGTGGTTGGCTACTTACTTGTGTACCATAATAAATTTTACCCTGACGACCACCACGGGATGCTGGGGGTGAATGCCAACTCACGGCATCTGTTAATACTTCGTTGATAACTGATGTACTGACACGGCGTTTGTGTGATTCAGCCGCCGTTTTCACCAATTCGAGAATCTTTTCTACCCGTTGTCCTGACAAGGCGCTGACAAAAATTGTTTCTGCCCATTCGGTAAAATGTAACCGTGATTGCAGGGTTTTTTCATAGTCGTAGATTGTGTAAGAGTCTTTTTCGACAGCATCCCACTTATTAACGACGATGATGCAAGCTCGACCTTCTTCGATAATCCGCCCAGCTAATTTTTGGTCTTGCTCAGTGACTCCATCTACGGCATCTATTACTAATAAAACCACGTCAGCGCGACGAATCGCTTTAAAAGCACGGTTAATACTAAAGAATTCTGTGCCGTATTCTATATGTTTCTTTTTGCGAATCCCGGCGGTGTCAATTAAGCGGTAGGTTTGCCCTTCTCGTTCAATAACGGTATCAATCGCATCGCGGGTTGTACCAGAAATTGGGCTGACAATTGCCCTCTCTTCGCCGACAAAAGAATTGAGTAAGCTCGATTTGCCCACATTCGGACGGCCCACAATCGCTACTTTGATTTCATTAGTTTCGGGGATGTCTTCAACAGCAGGGATGTGATTAACTAACTCGTCCAGTAACTCTCCTGTGCCACTACCATGAATTGCGGAGATGGGGTAAGGTTCGCCCAATCCCAATTCCCAAAACTCGGCAGCTTGCATTAAGCCTTGGTCTGGAGATTCACATTTATTTACAGCTAATAGTACAGGTACGCGTTGTTGGCGCATCCATTCGGCGATTTCTTGGTCTGCCGATGTGGGGCCTGTTTGACCATCGACTACAAAAATAGCGCCACAAGCTTCTGCTAAGGCTGTCATTGCCTGTTGGCGAATCAGGGGTAAAAATTCGGTATCATCATTAAAGACTAAACCACCAGTGTCTACAACTAAAAATTCGCGACCATTCCAGAAAGCTGGCATGTAGGTGCGATCGCGTGTCACTCCCGGTTCATCATGGACAATCGCCGTTTGTTCCCCGGCGAGTCGATTAACCAGGGTGGATTTGCCCACATTTGGGCGTCCGATAATTGCAACAATTGGCAGTGCCATAAAACCAGGGTAAGTGAGAGGTGTAGTATATCACGTCCCTCCATTTTACTCACTTTAAACTGGAAGTTTTAATAATTTTTCTACTTGGTAGGCTTTGATAGCTAAGAATCGAACAAAAAAACAGGAAATTATACTTATGTTGGAGATTGAAAATTTAGGAGTGAGTGTAGAAGAGTATTTGGATGGATTAGCAAAAGGTATTGATATTTTGGAATTGAAGCGGTTAGAAGCAAAGGGAATTCCAACAAACCTAGCTCTGGAAGTTATGGCAATTGTACCAAAGGTAATCAATGGTACGGCTACTCCTGAAGAAATTGTTAGAGGACTAATGATTCTAACACCATCGCTTCGGCAACAAGTTGAATAGGGGAATAGCCAAAAAATCATGCGTTTTGATTTTGGAGGTTAAGACATGTTTTGTAGTCCTACATCAATTTACTTCTAACGCCCCCAAAACTTTTAAAGTTGCTACCTCTGCTTCAGCCAACCCGATCGCTTCAGTAATAATCATGCCTTCATGAGGGCGGGCTGGTCTTAAAGTTTGCAGACAATTGCCTGTTTCAAAATCCCAGTGTTTAACTATCTTTTCATAGCCACTGGTGAAGAGAGTTTTTCCATCAGGGCTAAAGGCGATCGCCACAGTTAGTAGCCAATGTCTTTGATGTAACTGAAATCGCGATCGGACTTTACAGCCATATCTAATCTACGTTTTTCCTGCCCAAGATTGACGAAAGACAATTTCTTGAACTTTGGTTAAGCGTCCCTGTGGCAATAATTGCTCAACTATTGCGATCGCTTCTTCTGCCGTCATTTATTTAGGTAGCAGTAACAGGTTAACTACAATACTCCCATCATCAACTTGATTTTTTGCAAAAAGTTTACGTAAATAAACTAACAAAGATCCGACTTTTCTCAGACCTTTTCCGACCGTCAAACTTTATACCAAATAGTAGAGTATTTAGATAACCAGTATTTATATCCCCAACTTCTTAGAGGAGATATAGAGAAAGCGATCGCTTTCTCTAAATAACTTGGGTAATTCACAGTATTTTCGGAAAAACAAGCGTATGAAATTGTTAAAAACTCTTTTGTCTGTTGGAGCTATCTCCACTATATATAATGGCTTTAGCTTAAAGGAAGCAGCAAATCTGAAAAATCTGAAAAAATTTAGTGTTTTCAGTTTCGTGAGTTTAATCTCCTCTGCAAGCTTCCTATTTGCAACTGATGCTAAAGCTGAAACAAGAACCTATAAATTACTGGCTAACAATGGACAAGGAATTGTTATTCCAGTTAGCCAAGGTGATGTCATAAAAATAAATGCTTCTGGTCAAGTTCACACACATCCTGGTGGCACTGTTGCTGGGTGTGATGTTTGGACTCAACCTAGTGGTTTGAAAAATTGTATATATGTTTCACAAAGACCTGAATTGGATGGATTACCATTTATGGCATTGGTTGGCATCTTGAATGGAGAGAAAATATATATCGGTAGCAATAAGACAATACAATGCGACTCTGATGGAGAGTTGGTATTATTAGTTAATGATTGGGTATATGATGATAATACTGGAAGCTTGAGAGTAAGAGTCAAAAATTAATGCTAGTTGGTTGTTCACTTAGATTAGCTATCACTCTTACCTTTCTATCAACACAGTTGCTAGGTTGGTATAGCCATAACACTTGCCAATAAATGCTTATTTTAGGCGATCGCGTAGCTTACTGTTAGACATCATATTTTGTTAATTGGGTGCGATGGATCGCACAGCTTGAGGGAACAATCATCCCCGTTGTAATAATTGCTCGACTAGTGCGATCTTTTCTTCAACCGTCATTGCCCAGAGTGATTGCCTACGGTGATAAACTACGCACTTTATACTATATGCAGATCCCCGACTTCGTAAAAGTTATCGAGGATCTATTTTCATAACCCGATAATTTCATGCGATCGCACTTTCCAATACACGATTGTTTTCGGCGGTTGCGATAGATAAATTTAATACAATCTAATTACGTATTGATATAGTAATTCTAAAACTGTGTCTGGTGATGTTTTGGGCATTTTCTTAGGTCAAACTTAGGTCTAAAAATAAAAAAGGTAGGAAACCCTACCTTTTACCCAAAAAAAGCATTTTGTAACCAAATACCATATTCAATATCACACAAGCTTTTGACGAATCTATTGCAAAACTATGACAAGGGTATGACACTTAATTTGCAATTGACTTTGCAATTACTCCCAGTTGCAACCCAGGCGGATAGCTACCTTCTTCTTTGATCCGCTTAATTTCAGCGTCTGTGAGCCGCAAATTTAACTTTTGTGCCAACGATCGCACAATATCTCCCCGATCGATTACACCAGCTACAGCACCAGCAGGAGAAAGGACGGTAATTCGAGGTAACTGCTCATTTTCCAGCTTGTTAATTACCTCAGCTATGGTTGTAGCTTCGGTAACAGTGGGTATTTCTGTCAGAGGATGCACAATGCTGTGTAAGGTTTGGGTTTCCCATTCACTTCTTTGGGTTACACGAAAATCGTCAATGGAAACTAGACCCCGGTAACGTCCATCAGAAGCAGCAAAATAAACCTGTGAAGGGGCGGTTTCCAACAAGTATAAATCGGCAAAAGAACGCAATGTCTGGTCAGCATCTATAACCCGAAAGTCACGAGTCATCGCATCAGCCGCCACCACTTTAAGCAAGCTTTCCTGCAACGTAGTCATGTTGTCATAAGTGCTGGCGTTGCGGACAGCAAACCAACCTAACATTGCAATCCACAAGCCAAGCGCTAACTCTCTTGTCAAGAAATCTACAACAAATCCCAGAGCGATCGCACCATAACCTAAAATTTGCCCAGCCTTTGCAGCCCAATGTACGGCTTGAAAACGATTACCCGTTATTTGCCATAGTGCTGCTTTTAACACTTGCCCTCCATCTAGAGGTAAGCCAGGAATCAAGTTAAATAGCGCCACAACTAAGTTAATTCTCGCCAAATCTCCGACCATGACACTGAGGGGACTAGTATCGGGGATTACGGTAACTCCTAGACGGAGGAATAAAAATAGTATGATACTTACCAATGGCCCAGCGATCGCTACTTGAAAGGCTTTGAAAGGAGTTTTAGATTCTTCTTCAATAGCAGCAATCCCGCCAAACAGAAACAGAGTAATTGAATTAACTTTAATGCCTTGCGATCGCGCTACCAAGCTGTGACCCAATTCATGTAGCAACACCGAACTAAATAGCAGCAGTGCCATAACTATTCCAGCACTCCAAGCGATAGCAGTCCCCCATTCCTGGTAAGCTACCCCAAAGTTGAGGGTTGCCAACCCTAAAATCACAAACCATAAGGGGTCTAAAAATAGGGGAATGCCAAATAAAGACCCAATTTTCCAATTTGTTTGCATTACATTGTCCTAAAACTAGATATTGCCAGTAGTTCCTATACTGTAATATTTTCGTATATACTTATACATGTATTTGTGAGCATTAATTCAGTACTGCCGAGTTACGAAATGCTCTTATTTCTAGAATAGACAATTAATGTCTCTGAGCAAAACTCTGAAATTGGGAATTGGGAATTGGGAATTGTTTATTTCCTCTTCTACTCCCTTTCTTAAATGTGTGAAATGGAAAAAACCATATTTTGCTAGTTTTGTATTTAATCGCGGCGTTATAGGTAACGCCGCGGTCATTGCAAAGTTATAGACGACCGATGTTAGTCAGTCCTAAAACGATGCCAATACCGATAATATGACCAAAAGCCATCGCTGCAACGAATGTTGGAACACTGACCGGCAGGATAGGGAACTTAGGGCCAACTAAGGGTTTTTCAATCTTAGTACTTAGCAAAAGCACTACTAAGCTGCTGATGCTGATAATAATTCCTACTGTAGGATTCCACGCAGGTGTTGCGGGAACATTTGCAGCTACTGCTAGTAAAGTAGATGAAATCAAGCTTTTGTCTCCTAAATGAAAAAGTTAACCCAGACCTCAAGATTATAAAATTACTAGGCCCAAAAGTTTTTGAGATAGTTTAGACTTTTCAGGTGATTATTCTAAATTCTTTGTTATATTTCCATGCGCGTTAAAATTTGCGGTATCACTCAACCACAGCAGTCTATAGCGATCGCCTCTCTGGGGGCAACGGCACTAGGATTTATTTGTGTGCCAACTTCACCTCGCTACGTGACTACATCCCAAATTCGGGTAGCAGTGGCAGAACTCCCGGCAAATATTGACACAATTGGTGTTTTTGCCAATGCTAGTATCCCTGAAATCAGTCAGATAATTGTTAATTCTGGGTTAACTGGTGTCCAGTTACACGGAGATGAATCACCAGACTTTTGCTACCAATTACGTCAAGAGTTACCCAATATCGAAATTATTAGAGCGCTAAGGATTCGTAGTCTTGAGCATCTGGACACTGCGGCTCATTACACAAAATACATAGATACTTTATTACTTGATGCCTACCATCCCCAACAACTTGGTGGTACAGGTAAAACCTTAGATTGGAAAATGTTAGAGCAATTTAACCCCAATTGCCCTTGGTTTTTAGCTGGGGGATTAACAGCAGATAATATTTTGGAAGCTTTAAGTCAAATTAGTCCTAGCGGCGTTGATTTATCTAGTGGTGTGGAACGCGCACCTGGAGATAAGGATTTAGATAAAGTAACTAAGTTGTTTAAAAAATTAGGGGGTAGGGAGTAGGGAATGTGAAGTCAAGGGAGATGAGGAAACAAAAGAAGCAGAAATATTAATTATTTCAATGCCACATTACCCCTTATCCCCTTCAAGGGCCCCACCTTCCCCATTCCCTAAAAGAATGCTGCTTGGTGGCGAATCAAGTTAAAAAATTCTTCGCGGGTTTTATGGTCTTCTTGGAAGACACCAACCATTGCGCTAGTGACAGTCCAAGAACCTGGTTTCTGCACGCCCCGCATTACCATGCACATGTGGCTAGCTTCCATCACAACGGCTACGCCTTGAGGTTCCAAAATGGTCTGAATTGCTTCGGCAATTTGGCGGGTTAACCTTTCCTGTACTTGCAAACGACGAGAATACATTTCAACAATGCGGGCCAGTTTACTCAGTCCCACAACTTTTTGGTTGGGGATGTAAGCAACGTGCGCTCTACCCATAAATGGCAGCATGTGGTGTTCGCACAGACTAAAGAAATTAATATCTCTAACTAGTACCATCTCGCTATGCCCTTCATCAAAGATGGCATCGTTAACGAGTTCTTCAAGGGATTGGTTGTAGCCACTGGTAAGAAACCGCATTGCCTCGGCCACTCGTTTTGGTGTTTTGAGGAGTCCTTCACGTTCGGGATCTTCGCCAACGCCCAATATTATTGCCCGCACCGCGTCCTTCATTTCCTCCATCTGTTCCTCTTTTGGCGGGAACACATCTGCTGGTCGCCCATTATGAGTATTGCGATCGGGTCTAGGAGTTATGGCTTCTGCTAAATCGGGAATCAGAGGCGATTGAGAGCAATTGGAACCGTTAGAACTAGCAATAGTCATGATTCAGTCTTGGTTATGGTTTTGTCATTAGTCATTGGTCATTAGTCATTGGTCATTGGTCATTTGCAAAAGACAAAGACAAACGATCGAGGACTAATTAGAGTGCGCCAGCGCTGGGCATCAAGGTCAATTCGTCAATAACTGCCTGTTGTGGTAACAGAACTGTGTAAAGAATTGACTGAGCAACAATTTCTGGGGTTAACATTTTGGAACGGTCTAAGTTGACATGGACTGTCTCTGTGTCCCAAAGTTCGGTATTGACTGCGCCGGGACAGATAGCTGTGACACGAATGCCGTGGGTGCGTTCTTCTTGTGCCAGGGTTTGAGAGAGGGCTATCAAACCAGCCTTGCTGACGCTATATGCTCCCCAACCGGGAAAGGGTTGCTTGGCAGCTATTGAGGCAACGTTGATAATTGTCCCTGTGCCGCGATCGCGCATTGAAGGTAAAATCCCCACAATGCACTGAAACACGCTGGTGAGATTCAAGTCAATTACCTGCTGCCAGTCTTCTAGGGGAGTTTCGCTCAAGGTGGCTGTGTAGGCAAGGCCCGCATTGTTTACCAGAATGTCTATATCGCCAAAATCAAGGGCGATCGCTTGGATCTTTTCTTTGACTTCAGAGATCCGCGCTAAATCTACAGCGTAAGCTCTTGCTTCCACCCCAGTATGCTGTACAGCTTCTGCAACCGCCTCCAATTTATCTAAAGAACGGCTGACTAAGGCGACATCTATTCCGGCTTTGGCAAAGGCTAAAGCCGTTGCTTTTCCAATTCCGCTACTAGCCCCAGTAATCAGGGCGCGTCTTTTTTGCTCAACACTCATGGTGTCTCCCAATTTTTTGGCAGTTCCCAAAACCTATTACCATCCAATTATTTACATTTCTCGGTTTGGATATATTAAAGGAATCTAAAAATCTGATGATTTCCATTAGAAAAATGCTATCATGCGGTATAATATTGGCATTTTGTGGGTTTTACCAGTGAAGACAAAAAATCACCGCCTGGAAAACCACGCCGCGGACTCAAATTAGATTACTTCATAATACAAAAACTACTCAATCAAATTGAGTAGATTTGCAAAACAGGCAAATGCCTATGGCTAGATTGTTAAAAATCTTTAAGCACATAGGCAATTATAGCATTGCTGCTTGGTTAATCTATCATTATGGAGTTGCTTTAATGGGCAACTTCTGTAAAAACACCAATTTTGCGGAATTTTTCATAACGCATTTGGCGGCGTTCTGGAGCGGTTAAACGATTGAGTTCGTCTAAATTTTCTAACAGCACTTGCTTGAGAGTGGTAGCAGCTTTTAAAGGATCGGAATGAGCGCCACCAGTGGGTTCAGGGAGTATTTGGTCGATAATTCCCAACTTTTTCAGGTCATGGGAAATAATTTTTAGAGCAACGGCAGCTTGGGGAGCTTTACCAGCATCTTTCCACAAAATGGCGGCACAGGCTTCGGGAGTGGCGACAGTGTAAACGGAGTGTTCAAACATGAGTAGGCGATCGCCTACACCAATACCGAGTGCGCCACCAGAACCACCTTCACCGATAACTGTGCAGATAATTGGCACATCTAAGCAGAACATTTCCCGCAAGTTGTAAGCGATCGCTTCTCCTTGACCTTGGTGTTCTGCTTCTACCCCAGACCAAGCGCCTGGTGTGTCGATAAAAGTTAGTATTGGCATACTAAACTTGTTGGCGTGTTCCATCAA
The DNA here is from genome assembly GCF_002245975.1 of Nostoc sp. 'Peltigera membranacea cyanobiont' 213. Lineage (NCBI taxonomy): Bacteria > Bacillati > Cyanobacteriota > Cyanophyceae > Nostocales > Nostocaceae > Nostoc > Nostoc sp. 'Peltigera membranacea cyanobiont' 213. The sequence goes on from NZ_NOLI01000178.1 coordinate 10,125, forward strand.
CCGCATGGCTTTGCGGTAGCCACCAGGGTAAGGCATTCCAAAGTTACGGGCAATATTATCTTTGGTGTCGCGACCTTTTTGATGACCTAACATCACGACAGGTTGCCCACTCAGACGACCAACACCACCAACTAAAGCCGGATCGTCACCACCACAGCGATCGCCATGTAATTCCATCCATTCATCACTAATAGCCTGAATGTAATCCAGAGTACTGGGGCGACGCGGATGACGAGCGACTTGCAATCGCTGGGACGGGGATAGACTCGTGAAAATTTCCTCACGCAGTTGCATGGCCCGTGCTTCTAGTTGACGAATTTGACCAGAAACATCAACGCCATTTTCTTCTGCAAGTTGCCGAATTTGATCGATTCGGGTTGCAAGTTCTGCTAGGGGCTTTTCAAAATCTAACAGTAGCGGTTTACGCTCGGTAGTTGCCATCGTAGGGTTTATAAGTTACGAGTTATCTATTTTTTTGTCATTAGTCTTTTGTCCTTTGTCCTTTATCATTTGCAAATAACGAATGACCAATGACTAATGACCAATGACCAATGACTAAACCAACAGTGGTCTAAATCCATGTTTTACTGACACCCGGCCAATCTGCTCCATTTTATCTACGGTAATCTGATTCCGTCCCCACGAAAAGTTCGTGTATAACTTCTCAAATTCCAGCAGCATTGATTCGGCAAAACAAGCAAACAACTGGCGGGCTGGCACGTCCATATTGACTATTTTCATAATTTTCCAGTCAATATCCAGGGAATGCTCTACAATCCCACCATTTAACACGTGTACACCAGGATATTGAATTTTTGTCGCTAAGTTTTTAGGATAACCACCATCAATCAACAAACAGGGTTGTTTTAAAGTGGTGGGGTCAATTTCCACGCCTTTGGGCATACTAGCAACCCAAACTACAACATCAGCTAATGGCAGTGCTTCTGTCAAACCCATAATTTTCCCCCGCCCTAGTTCGCCTTGCAACTCTTTGAGACGTTCTCGATCGCGGGCGATTAGCAGAAGTTCTTTGACATCTGTTCTCGCATCTAGCCAACGCGTAACTGCACTGCCAATATCCCCAGTTGCTCCACAGATAGCAACGGTCGCGCTTGATAGATCGATTCCCAGTTGTTTTGACGCTTCTTCCACCTGCTTACAAATAATGTAGGCAGTATGCGTGTTTCCTGTGGTGAAGCGTTCAAACTCTAGTTTGATATTGCGGACTTGGCTAAACTGCTCTAACTTAAAGTTTTCAAAAATAATCGAAGAAAATCCGCCTAAAGCTGTGATGTTAATGCCGTGCTTCTGTGCATGGGCCATGGCGTTGAGAATTTTTCGCGTTGCGGCTTTGATGCGGCGACTAGCCAGCATTTCCGGCAAAAAGCAAGATTCTACATACCGTCCTTCAATTTGCTGCCCAGTTATACTGGTGACAATAATGCTATCGACAATTTGCGGCGGGGCGCTGCACCAGAAGTCTAGCCCTTGATCGGCATATTCTGGGTATCCCAATTCTTGAGCTACCGCTTGAGCGTGTTCTAAACTAGTCAGATGTCCAATTAGACCAAACATGTAGTGATTATTAGGCTTATGCTGTCTTGAGGGCGGGGAATATGTGGAAGTATGTTAAGTGTTTCAGCAGTCCTGAGTCCTAAGTCCTGAGTTCTGAAGTTCTGATAAATTTGAACTACTCAGCACTCAGCACTCGTTACTCAGCATTCTATTTAAGCACCGATGAGTCCGTAGGCTGACAGGCGCATAATATCACGTGTAGTGAAACCAATATTACTCAGTGCTTCCCCATACTGAATCATAAAGTCTTCTACTAAAGCATCTTTTTCCATTGCCATTGTGTGGGCATCACCTTCTACTTGGTTGAGCATTCTCCAGACGATAGGTAGGTTCTGGCGATTTGCAAGTTCAAGTTCAGCTTTGGATTCTGTAAAGTGTTCTTTCAACCAAACTTCTCCGAAGTTGAGATGGCTATATTCTTCTTTGACGACTCCCTCAGTAATTTTGCGGGCAAAATCATCGGCGACGGGGATGTAAATGTTATATGCTGCGATCGCAAAACATTCAATTATCAAAGACTGAATCAACAGACATGTAACCACCTTTCCTTCTGCGGCGGCTGTTTGGAAATTTTGGTGTAGACCGGAGAAAAACTCCTTGGCAAATTCCAAATCTGGGGTTACTTGCAAATTGCGCCCACAAGCCTCAAATCCTTTCTTATGGCGACTTTCCATCTTGGATAGGCGAATCAATTCATCATGAGAGTCTGGTAGCAGGTTGGCTAGTGTGATGTAATTTTCATGGGCTTCTTGTTCCCCTTCAATCACGATCGCATTAATCCGGCTATAAGCATCTTTGTATGTTTCGCTTTTGAAATCTAATTCTTTAGATTGGTCTGTTAACTGCTGCATGGTATGTTTACTCCTGTAAACTTGATTATTTGACACTAGGATCGAATTTCCCCTATGAACTGAGGGTAACAATCTCTGTGGTTTAATTTAACTTAACAAGTAACTATGCTTATAGATTAACTTTTGCTGGGGGCAATGCTCTAGTACTGGCAAAACAAATGCTTTGCAGATAAAAAATATATGTCCGAACCAAAGTGGAATCTGAAATCTGGCGATTTTTTGAGCCTAGTAGTCTTACTGGTAGGGGCATTTATTGTTTTACTACCTCTGTTTGTGGTTTTTCTCACCTCCTTTATACCGACGGGAGCAACCCCAGAAAATGTTTCCCAAAATAACTGGTCTTTAGCTAATTACTACATTGCATGGCAGCAGGGAAAATTTTTGCTGGCGTTTGCTAATTCTACCTTGGTAGCGATCGCTGTGACGGCGTTTCAAATTGTCACTTCTGCTTTAGCTGGTTACGCCTTAGCACGGTTGAAGTTTCGGGGTCGCCAAGCACTACTATTAGTTGTTTTAGCAACTTTGGTGATTCCCTTTCAGTTATTGGTGATTCCCATCTTTTTGGTTTTGAAGTGGGGACACCTGATAAATACATACTGGGCGCTTATTTTACCTACTGCTGTCAATGGGTTTGGAATTTTCTTGCTCCGTCAGTATTTCCAGACAATTCCCGTGGAGTTAGAGGAAGCCGCAGCCATAGATGGGGCTAATAGACTGCAAATTTTATGGTGGGTGATGTTACCTTTAGCCCGTCCAGCCTTGGTGACGCTATTTTTATTCACCTTCATCGGTGAATGGAATGATTTGTTTAAACCTTTGGTGTTCACAACCCGTCCCGAATTAAGGACGGTGCAACTGGCCTTGGCTGAGTTTCAAGAACAGTTTACAAATAATTGGCCTTTGATGATGGCGGCGGTGACAATAGCGACATTTCCAGTGATGGTATTATTTCTGATTGGTCAGCGCCAATTTATTCAGGGTATTGCCACCACAGGGATTAAGAATTAGCAAAAGAAGCGGAGGGCGAGGTAAGAAAATCCAGCAGCAACATAGTAATAATTCTTACCAATAATGCAAAATTATCTCTATTGTACTTGGTGCAATATCCAAAATGCTCCGTGAGATTTCCTAGTAAGGGACTTCCAAATAAAAAATACTCAACTACTCAACTATTTCCTGTGGGGTGGGCATCTTGCCCGCCCAGTTAAAGAGGGCGGGCAAGATGC
>NZ_NOLI01000179.1:0-13667 GCF_002245975.1 Nostoc sp. 'Peltigera membranacea cyanobiont' 213
AGCAGGGGGAGCAAGCAAAGAATAATCATTTCTAACTCCTGAAAAATGACCAATGACAAATGACAAATGACAAATGACAAATGACAAATGACAAATGACAAAAATTCGTATTGGTAACGGCTACGATATTCACCAACTGGTGAGCGATCGCGCTTTGATTTTAGGTGGAATTAAAATTCCTCATGAACTGGGTTTATTAGGACACAGTGATGCTGATGTGCTAACGCACGCGATTATGGATGCCATGCTTGGGGCATTATCCTTGGGGGATATTGGTCATTACTTTCCGCCTAGCGATCCTAAATGGGCGGGGGCAGATAGTTTAGTACTATTAACTCAAGTACATCAACTAATTTGCGATCGCGGCTGGGAGATAGGAAATATTGACTCGGTGGTAGTAGCAGAACGTCCAAAATTAAAGCCGCATATTAACAATATGCGCGACAAACTAGCGGCAATTTTAGAAGTAGAACCAAATCAAATTGGCATCAAAGCTACCACCAACGAAAAACTAGGCCCAGTGGGACGTGAAGAAGGGATATGTGCTTATGCTGTTGTCTTGCTAGTTGCTTCCGAATGACTTTTCTTTTAGCCTCTCATAAAGATATTGAAGACTGATTAGGATGGAAATAGATTTGAAATTATGAAATTTTTTAGCAAAATATTTCTGGCAATTAAACGTTTTTGGTTGCCAATAATTCTAACTTCAGCAACAGCACTTACACTTACCGCCTGTAACCCCTCTAACTTCAAAATTGCAGCCGCTCAAGTTCCGCAAGTTGTCACCGCAGTTTTGAGCGAACCCTCAACTTTTAACTATGCTCTAAATGAGTCAGCATATAGCGTTTTTGGATTTATCTATGACTCATTAATTAATGAAAATCCTATAACCACAAAATTAGAGCCTGGTTTAGCAGAATCTTGGCAAGTTTCTGATGATGGTCAACGGATTGTAATCACCCTCCGAGAAGGAATTAAGTGGTCAGATGGAAAGCCAATGACTACTGATGATATTGTCTTTACTTATAACGAAATCTACCTGAATCCTAAAATTCCCACTTCTACCAAAGATGCTCTAAAAATTGGTGACAAGGGCACTTTACCGAAGGTGAAAAAAATCGATGCTCGTCGAGTTGAATTTAGCATATTGGAACCTTTTGCTCCTTTTTTAAGATATGTAGCTGGCATACCAATTATGCCAGCCCACGCTCTACAGGAAGCAGTTCGCACAATTGGATCTGATGGAAATTCTAAGTTTCTTTCAACATGGGGAACAGGCACTGACCCTAAACAAATTGTTGGCAATGGGCCTTATGTTATGGAAAGTTATGTTTCCAGTCAGCGAGTTATATTTAGGCGTAATCCATATTACTGGCGCAAAGATGCTCAGGGTAATCCTCAACCTTATATTGAACGTATTGTTTGGCAAATTATTGAATCTACTGAAAACCAGTTGATTAGTTTTCGCTCTAAACAGTTGGATGATTTAGAAGTTCCTCCTGAAGGTTTTAGTTTGCTGAAGCGAGAGGAAAAACGGGCAAAGTTTAAAATTTATAACGGCGGGCCAGATACAAGTACGAGTTTTATTGCTTTCAATCTTAGTAAAGCTAAGAATTCTCAGGGTAAACCTTTCGTAGACCCAATTAAATCTAGCTGGTTTAATAAAAAGGAATTTAGGCAGGCTATCGCTTATGCACTTGACCGAGAAACGATGAAAACAAATGCTTATCGAGGATTGGGTGAACTACAAAATTCATTTGTTTACGTCAAGAGTCCCTACTTCCTTCCACCAGAAAAAGGGTTAAAGGTATATAATTACGAACCAGAGAAATCGAAGAAATTACTGTTACAAGCTGGGTTCAAATATAATGCCCAAAATCAGCTTGTAGATGCTGATAGCAACCGAGTCAGGTTTACAATTTTAACGAATTCGGAAAGAAAAGTTAGAGGAGATATGGCCTCTCAAATCAGACGGGATCTCGCTAATATTGGGATTCAAGTAGATTTGCAAATTCTCAGCTTCAATTCTTATCTAGAAAAACTTAAAGTTACGCAGAATTGGGATTGTTACCTGGGAGGATTTGCTGGAGGTGGTATTGAACCCCAGGGTGCTAGCAATATCTGGAGGATTGCTGGTGCATCCCACGCATTTAATTTGGGGCCACAACCGGGAGATCCACCTATAACTGGCTGGGAAGTTTCCGATTGGGAAAAGCAAATTGACAGCCTTTATATTAAAGGCGCACAGGTATTAGATGAAAATAAGCGCAAGGAAATTTATTACGAATATCAGCGCATCGCCTCAGAACAGTTGCCGTTTATTCATTTAGTGGAGAGGTTGAATCTGCAAGCTGTGCGCGATCGCTTCCAAGGAATTCAATATACTGCTCTTGGTGGGCCATTCTGGAATCTTTACGAACTGAAAGTAACTGATTAGGAATTGGGAATGGGGAATGGGGCATTGGTTATTCACAAATGACAAAGGACAAATGACAAAGGATAAAAACCAATGACCGATGAAAAAACTTTGCGATCGCTACTCGTTGCGGTTGCCAATGGTAAAGTTACGCCAGATACGGCTTTAGACTCACTCAAAGACTTAACTTATGAATCTGTAGGTGAATTTGCCAAAATCGACCATCATCGCCAACTAAGAACTGGTTTCCCAGAGGTGATTTGGGGGCCTGGTAAAACTCCAGAACAAATTGCTCAAATTATGGAGGTGATGCGCCTTCGTAACCCGGTGGTGATGGCAACTCGCATTGAACCAGCGGTTTATGCCGCACTGCAATCCAAAGTTAGCGGCTTGCGATATTACGATTCGGCGCGAATTTGTGCGATCGCTCCCCCTATCATCGAACCACAATTCCAGGGTGAAATTGCCATTCTTTCTGCTGGTACTGCCGATTTACCCGTTGCTGAAGAAGCGGCTGTCACTGCTGAACTTTCTGGTTTTCGGGTACAGCGTCTCTGGGATGTTGGTGTTGCGGGGATTCACCGTTTATTAAGTAATCGCCACCTGATTGAGTCAGCATCGGTGTTAATTGTCGTGGCGGGGATGGAAGGCGCTTTACCCAGCGTTGTTGCGGGTTTAGCGAGTTGTCCTGTAATTGCCGTACCCACCAGCATCGGTTATGGCGCAAGTTTTGGTGGATTAGCACCTTTATTGACAATGCTCAACTCTTGTGCTGCGGGAGTAGGCGTAGTAAATATCGATAATGGTTTTGGCGCAGCAGTACTGGCGGGGCAAATTTTGCGAACTGCCGAGAAATTGCGGTTGGCATCGGCTGAATCTTGAGTTAAGACATTTAAAGTTATACCCAAGATTTCAGGATATTATCAGTAATTTTTCTGAAAAATAAACCGATCCTGAAATTTACCACGCCAACCTCTTAATCACCAAATATGAGCCATTACAGCGATTTTATATCTCAGTTATATTGGCACTTGCCTGTAAAATTGACGGCATTAGCACAAACAATTACCGATCCAAACGTTATGGATCAGATGCAAAAAGCTTGGAGCCACTTTATACAGACAGGTCAAGTGTGGGCATTGTTGATTGGTGTAATCATTGGCTATATGATTCGGAATTTAACTAGCTACGGTTAAAGTAATTTTAGATTTTGGATTTTAGATTAATCATTAAGGGACTTCCAACAAATAAATTACCCAATCTTGTGGGGTGGGCAACATGAGCGCCCATATACAAAGGCGGGCAAGATGCCCACCCCACAAGAAGTAGTGGAGTATTTTTTTATTTGGAAGTCCCTAATCTAAAATCCAAAATTGATGCCCAATCCCTTGAGATTTATGACCAAAGAACAAACTTGGAGCCAGAGGTTTGAATCAGCATTGCATCCAGCGATCGCTCGTTTTAATGCCAGTATAGGTTTTGATATTGAATTAATAGAATACGATCTGACTGGTTCTCAAGCTCATGCCAAAATGCTAGCTCACACGGGCATTATCTCCTCAGAGGAAGGTGAGCAACTAGTTACAGGTTTAGAACAAATTCGCCAAGAGTACCACCAGGGGAAATTTCAGCCTGGTGTCGATGCTGAAGATGTACATTTTGCAGTTGAAAAACGACTGACAGAAATTGTCGGCGATGTGGGTAAAAAACTGCATACGGCGCGATCGCGGAATGACCAAGTTGGTACTGATACTAGACTCTACCTCCGCGATCAAATCCAGCAAATCAAAAGCGAATTGCGAGAATTCCAAGGGGTTTTACTGGATATAGCCGAAAAACACGTTGAAACCTTGATCCCAGGCTATACACACCTACAACGCGCCCAACCAGTAAGTTTAGCTCATCACCTGTTGGCATACTTTCAAATGGCGCAACGCGACTGGGAACGTTTAGGAGATGTTTCTCGCCGCGTCAATATCTCACCTTTGGGGTGCGGCGCTTTGGCGGGAACTACATTCCCTATCGATCGCCACTACACAGCCAAACTTTTAGATTTTGACGATATTTATGCTAACAGCCTTGATGGAGTGAGCGATCGCGATTTTGCGATCGAATTCTTGTGTGCTGCTAGCTTGATTATGGTTCACCTCAGCCGCCTTGCAGAAGAAGTCATTCTTTGGTCATCTGAAGAATTCCGTTTTGTCACCCTTAAAGATAGCTGTGCCACAGGTTCCAGCATCATGCCCCAAAAGAAAAACCCCGATGTACCAGAATTGGTGCGAGGAAAAACAGGGCGTGTATTTGGTCATCTCCAGGCGATGTTAGTCATTATGAAGGGTCTACCCTTGGCATATAACAAAGACCTGCAAGAAGACAAAGAATGTCTATTTGATAGCGTTAAGACAGTCAAAGCTTCTCTAGAGGCAATGACGATTTTGCTCAGGGAGGGTTTAGAATTTCGTACCCAGCGTTTAGCAGAAGCTGTAACCGAAGATTTTTCCAACGCTACCGATGTAGCAGATTATCTAGCAGCACGGGGCGTTCCTTTCCGGGAAGCTTACAACCTTGTAGGTAAGGTGGTAAAAACTAGTATTGCCGCAGGTAAACTCTTAAAAGATTTGAAATTGTCAGAGTGGCAGCAACTACATCCGGCATTTGCAGCAGATATTTATGAGGCGATATCCCCTCGTCAAGTTGTAGCAGCCCGCAACAGTTACGGTGGTACTGGCTTTGTACAGGTTAGCAAAGCACTCATCGCCGCCCGCGCTCAAATAGATCGATAGAGGGAGTGGGGATTAGGGGCATGGGGAAGATGAGGGAGATCGGGGAGATGAAGGAGATGAGGGAGAGAATGAGAATAACCCAATTCCCAATTCCCAATTCCCAATTCCCAAAAATAAATAAAGGCGTACAAATGTACGCCCTAAAACATAAATAATCTAAATAAAAAGGCTTTAAGCAGAGAGCTTAGTCAGTGTCAGCTGCTGTTGCTGCGCCTTCTTCTTCTTCACTCTTCGGTGGTCTTTGTTGGAACCTTCTTTGCATTCTTCCTGTCGTAGTTCGTTTACGAAACTTTCTGGCATACGCCTGGTTCCGTAGCGCCTTTTCTTTTTTCGGGTTACGGCGCTTGGCCATGTTCACCTCATTAAATAAACAACAAAAGAGTAGCAACTAGGCATCACGTAGGCAATATTAGCTACCAATATTATTGATATACTTGTAGCCTAGTGCAGCAATCAATACACTTTAAACAGTATACTAGTCTACCGCATTTGACCTTACTTTGTCAATAAAAATTTTAAATAGTCCCCACCAGCTAGACGTTGCTACTTTATTCCCTAGACCTTAACCGAGTAGCTTGCTTTCACCTCCATCATTCAACGCAAACTAGAGTACATACAAGAAAAATTTACCGTTTTTCCCTATTCGGGCAATAATGCATTTTGTTGATGGTTTGAGGAAAATTTTTCAAGCTTATTCTCAGTTAATTTTAGATGGCTTAAAGAGTAGCGAGGGCAAATAAGGTAGGGATAGAGGCGTGTTAAGGGGTGATTATGGTTGCAGAAAAACTAATAGGTAACTCACTATCTTCGATGCCAAAATTTTCAGAACCTGGTGTCAGTGGTGGCGCAGAAAAAACTTCTAAATAACTTGGTGTTGGTAAGAAACTAGCGAAAAGCGGACTAGAATAGTTTCCCCCTGATGTAGAATACCCAAAACCATCACGCGTTAACTGCTGAGTATTAAGACTAATTAAATTGTCAACATCAAAAGGTTCGTTTCCTGGAATTGGAGTCTCTACAGGTTGGAGGCCAGTAATTGTTTCACCATTTCGTGTACCAGTAATTTCCAAAATCTGATAAAAACCCAAATCGTTAGGAGTGTTATTAGTGGTAAAATTACCAATTGCCTCTATACCAGTACCAGAATAATTCCACTTCCAAGTTAAAGCAGAGGCCGCTTCCATTGTACCGAAAACTAATCCAGATGTGATGGTGAGGACTATGGCAGATAGTAGAGCTAGATTTTTCATAGAGATTGTTTGGGCGATCGCAGTTTTTGTAAAGGATTTTTGTATATTAAGCTTAATTATCAAGAATTTGGTGGCAATTTCAAGTGCAGCTTAATTACCTCTTCAGAATTCAGAATTTAGACTTACTGATTCAGATTAATTTTTGAAAGTTTCATGAAAAAATATTAATGATAGCTAGTTTGAGCAAGGCTAATGTTATTTATAAACTGAAAAGTTTTTTTATTTAACAAATATCATGTATATATAAATACAGTGCTTCTCTTGAAACTTGATGTTAAGATTAATAATATTCTACGTAAATCGTCAGAATAAAATCTCCAACCACAAACATTTTTGTATAAAACAAAACTCAACGAAAATTTTATGAGTTGAGTTGATGTAAGTGGTAGAGAAATATAGAATACAACATATAAATTTTGAAGATTGAACGTTATTGCTTTTTTTCCGGCAGCAGTCCAGTCCACACGTAGCTTATGGCGTATTGGACAAACAGTATTGGGTATTATATTTCGTCATCCCATTACTGGCACTAGTATCATCCCAATTTTACCCGATGGTCGAATAGTACTGATCCGACGGCGTGATGATGGTCTTTGGGCATTGCCTGGAGGCATCGTGGATTGGGGAGAAGATATTCCCAACACAGTCCGCCGGGAATTGGTGGAGGAAACCGGGCTAGAATTGCTGAAAATAAACCGTTTGGTAGGAGTTTACTCCGCACCAGACCGCGATCCCAGAATCCACTCAATTTGTATTGTGGTTGAAGCCGAGGTACATGGGACAATGGAAATTCAGGATACTTTAGAAGTCATGGAAATCCAAGCTTTCTCTCCCAATTTGTTACCTTCAGGACAGATGTCTCATGACCATACTCGGCAGTTGCAAGACTACTTGAATGGCTTGACAACATTGGCATAATAATATTTTGTCATTAGTTATTTGTCATTAGTTCTTTGTCATTTGTCATTTGCCGCCAAAGTTCCGATCTAAGGAAGCCTCTCTTCTCTACGAGAGGTTGCGCCAACAAGATGTTACGCGAATGACTCAGACTTCTCTGTTTATAATTTGTCTAAAACTAATGACTAATGACCAATGACAAATGACAAATGACAAATGACAAATGACAAATGACCAATAACCAATGACAAATGACTAATCTAAATTAAAATGGATACACTATTCCGTAACTCCCGGATAAAGCTCTCTCAAGGGCTAATATTTTGGCGTGAAGTCGGTGAAAAAACTCCTATAATTTTTTTACATGGTGCTTGGAATGAAAGCAGTCAATGGTTGTCTGTGATGGAGTCCATTGCACAAGATTTTCATTGCTTCGCACCTGATTTGTTAGGGTTTGGTGAGTCAGAGAATCCAAATATCCATCATTCGATAGATTTACAAGTGGAGTGTTTGGCAGAATTTTTACAAGCTGTCAAACTAGAAAAAGTATATTTAGTAGGGCATTCTCTTGGGGGTTGGATTGCCGCTAGCTATGCTTTAAAGTATCCAGAGAAAGTTGCTGGTTTGGTGCTGGTTGCACCAGAGGGTGTAGAGATAGCTGGACTTGAAGAGTATTGTCGGAAAATGCGGCGATTATTGAATTATCCACCACTAATAGTTAAATTGTTGCGATCGCTAATTCCTTTAACTAAGATGCTGGGTTGGCATGAAAAAATTGCCCAGGATTTGCAGCTGCGTCAGTCGTTATTGCCGTATCCTATAGGTTGCCAGTTACTTTTCAAACGCCGACAAGTAGAAATTGATGCAGAATTAGTGCAAAAGCGGCTTTACATGATAGATGTGCCGGTTTTGATTTTACAAGGTGGGCAAGATACACCAAATGCTTTAGCCAAGAGCCGGGTTTATACTCAACTGATGCCGAAAGTTGATTTGAAAATGATTTCACATGCCGGAAACGACTTACCAGAATCTTGTGCTGGGGTCGTGGCGCTTGAGATTCAGGAGTTTATTAAAGGGAATTGGGCATAGCTTATTTAGGGTTAAACTTCTCTTTTAATTTTATGTTATCTGAGCTTTGGCTTGTCTCTTGTCCGTAAAATTCGGATTCCTATTTTTTATTCTCCATTACTATTTCCCGCATTCCCCAAAAAATTAAATTTGGTTCCACAATTAAATGTGCTGCAATTTCAGGATACAAGGCTTGCAGATAGTTTAATATTAAAGTGCGATCGCCGCCTTTAATTGCAATTTTTCCATCAGGGAATAATTGCATCCATGCTTCAATAAAATCTTTAATTCCAGCTAATATTGTATAAACTACTCCACTTTGAATAGCTTCTTTCGTATTGAGAGCAAAACGTGGTGGTAAAGATGGAAAATTTTGCATTTCCACTAATGGTAATTGTCCTGTTTGTTGACCCAAACTTGCAAATTGTAAACCTAATCCCGGCAAAATTGCCCCTCCAACTAGACACTCATTAGCATCCGCAGCTGTAAAAGTTAGCGCTGTTCCAGCATCAATTACCAACATGGGAAAACCCCACATTTTGCCTGCACCCCACAAAGCTAAAGCGCGGTCAATTCCTAGTGTGGGATAAACACCTTTTAGTGGTACTTGGTCTAATGTAATAAGATGAGTATTTGGGTAAGTTTGCCAAATAGCAGTTTGATTGGGAACTACGGAGGCGACGAAAAGAGGGCAAAGGGGCAGAGTAGTTGTGAGAGATTCACCTTCTGGAAAAATGTTCTCTAGTAAATCATTCAGAGTTTGACATTCAGCCAACTGTTGTATAACAGACTCAAGAAGATAATCAGTATCCCACACTGAGTAAAGCGTCTCGCCTAGAAACAACGCCCAATGCAACCGAGAATTACCAATTTCCAACGCTAGCCAAATTTCCTTTTTGTGCCTCTGCGGTTTCACACTTTTAACTTTTTTAAGTCAGTTATAGGTTTTTTAATAAAAATTAACATTCAAGCCGTGTAACAATAAACATAGAGGAACAAATACTCATTGTGTCAAGGAGGGAGTTATGGTAGCGCTCACCGAAAAAACTGAAAAACGGCTCACCATACAGACTGTGGAAATCGGTCAAGAGACGACGGCTATTCGCTCTTTGGACTGGGATCGCGATCGCTTCGATATTGAGTTTGGTTTGCAAAACGGTACTACTTATAACTCGTTTCTCATCCGTGGAGAGCAGACAGCCTTAGTTGATACCTCTCACGAAAAGTTTCGTCAACTATACTTTGATACGCTCACTGGACTAATCAAGCCAACAGATATTGATTATTTAATTATCAGCCATACCGAGCCAGACCATAGCGGTTTAGTTAAAGATTTGCTGCAAATGGCTCCAGAAATTACTGTTGTCGGTTCTAAAGTGGCGATTCAGTTTCTTGAGGATTTCGTACATCAGCCATTTAAGCGGCGGATTGTGAAAAATGGCGATCGCTTAGATTTGGGCAATGGTCATGAATTTGAATTTGTGATTGCCCCAAATTTACATTGGCCGGATACCATTTTCAGCTTCGACCACAAAACTAAAACTCTCTACACCTGCGACGCTTTTGGGTTGCACTATTGCTCAGATAGCACCTTTGACGAAGACTTAGCAGCGATCGAAGAAGACTTTCATTACTACTACGATTGCTTGATGGGGCCGAATGCTCGGTCAGTTTTGTCTGCCCTTAAACGCATGGCAGAACTGAAAACCATCAGTATGATTGCCACAGGACACGGGCCATTATTGTCTCACAATGTTGAGGAATTAGTTGGACGTTACCGCAGTTGGAGCCAAACGCAAACCAAACCAGAGACAGTGATTGGCATATTTTACGTTTCCGAATACGGATATAGCGATCGCCTCGCCCAAGCAATTGCCAACGGTATCGCTAAAACTGGTGTCGCCGTGGAAATTGTCGATTTGGGTTCTGAAGTCGATTTACAAGAACTACGGGAACTAGTAAGCCGATGTGCTGGACTAATTGTTGGTCTACCTCCGGCTGCTGGGGCTGCGAGTATCCAATCTGCACTCAGCACAGTTTTAGGATCTGCCAAAGAAAAGCAAGCTATCGGCGTGTTTGAAAGTGGCGGTGGCGATGATGAGCCGATAGATCCTTTGGTGAGTAAATTCCGCAATTTGGGTTTGACAACAGTTTTTCCAGCCATTCGGATTAAAGAAGCGCCTACAGAAAATACCTACAAGTTGTGTGAAGAAGCAGGTACAGACTTAGCTCAATGGGTAACACGCGATCGCAGCATCAAAGCGATGAAATCCCTTGGTGCTGACTTAGATAAAGCCCTTGGTAGACTTAGCGGCGGACTGTATATTATTACTGCCAAAAAAGGTGATGTATCCAGTGCTATGTTAGCCTCGTGGGTTGCTCAATCCAGCTTCAAACCCTTGGGATTTTCCATTGCAGTCGCCAAAGATCGGGCAATTGAATCACTCATGCAAGTAGGCGATCGCTTTGTTCTTAACATCTTAGAAGAAGGCAATTTCCAACCACTTATGAAGCACTTTTTGAAACGATTCGCCCCTGGTGCCGATCGCTTTCAAGGAGTGAGAACCCAGTCAGCTGAAAATGGTGCCCCCATCCTCAACGATGCTCTCGCCTATATGGAGTGCGAAGTCGTCAGTAGAATGGATTGCGGCGACCATTGGGCAGTATATAGCACCGTCTACGCCGGACGAGTTTCTAAACCCGATGCTTTAACTGCTGTGCATCACCGCAAAGTTGGAAATCACTATTAGGGATTGGGGACTGGGGACTAGGGACTGGGGACTAGGGACTAGGTACTAGGGACTAGGAACTGGGGAAGAGTTTTCTAAATACCCAATCCCCAATCCCCAATCCCCAATCACCAGTACCCAATCCCCAATAAAGCTATGTCAACAAATAAACCCCGCGATGTTCAAGTTTATCCAATAGCTACAGATACAAGAATACTGCGATCGCGCAGTTGGTCAAGGCTCAGATTTGAAATTGAATATGCTCTTGCCAAGGGTACAACTGCTAATTCTTATTTAATCGAAAGCGATAAAACTGCCATCATTGACCCTCCAGGGGAAACGTTTACGGAAATTTATTTAGAAGCCTTACAGCAGCGTTTCCATCTGGAAGACTTAGATTATGTAATTTTGGGACATATAAATCCTAACCGCGCTACAACTTTAAAAGCTTTATTAGAAATTGCTCCGCAAATCACCTTTGTCTGTTCTAATCCAGGCGCAATAAATTTACGTAGTGCGCTGGAAAATCCAGATTTGAAAATTCTTGTCATGCGGGGTGAAGAAACCCTAGATTTGGGTAACGGGCATAATTTACAATTTATTCCCACCCCTAATCCCCGCTATGCAGATCAACTTTGCACCTACGATCCGCAAACAGAAGTTCTGTACACAGATAAGTTATTTGGGGCGCACGTTTGCGGAGATCAGGTATTTGATGAAGGCTGGGAAGTATATAACGAAGATCGGCGCTATTATTTTGATTGCCTCATGGCTCCCCACGCCCGTCAAGTAGAAACAGCGTTGGATAAACTAGCCGATTTTCCCGTGAGAATGTATGCCACTGGACACGGGCCTTTGGTGCGCTATGGCTTAATTGAATTGACCAAAGCTTATCGAGAATGGAGTCAACAGCAAACATCTGCTGATTTGACAGTGGCGTTAATTTATGCATCAGCTTATGGAAATACAGCCACATTAGCCCAAGCGATCGCTCGTGGGATCACCAAAGCTGGCGTTGCTGTAGAATCCATTAACTGCGAATTTACCGAACCAGAAGAAATCCGGGCGGCTGTGGAAAAAGCCGGTGGTTTCATCATGGGTTCTCCAACACTCGGCGGTCATGCACCTACACCGGTGCAAACAGCTTTAGGAATTGTGTTATCCACCGCAACGAACAATAAACTTGCTGGTGTTTTTGGTTCCTTTGGCTGGAGTGGGGAAGCGGTTGATTTAATTGAGGGTAAATTAAAAGATGCTGGCTATCGCTTTGGTTTTGATACCATCCGCGTCAAATTCAAACCCGACGATGCCACCTTACAATTGTGTGAAGAAGCTGGAACTGACTTTGCCCAAGCATTGAAAAAAGCTAGAAAAGTACGAGCGCCAAGTCAACCTGCTACTACTGTAGAACAAGCAGTTGGTCGGATTGTTGGTTCTTTGTGCGTTCTGACAGCAAAAGAAGGCGATCGCTCCAGTGCCATGTTAGCTTCTTGGGTATCTCAAGCTAGCTTTAGTCCGCCTGGTTTAACCATAGCTGTCGCTAAAGAGCGGGCAGTAGAAACACTGACCCATACAGGAAACAAATTTGTCCTCAATATCCTTAAAGAAGGGAATCATTTGGGATTAATGAAGCACTTCCTCAAACCCTTCGGCCCAGGACAAGATAGATTTGCCGATATCGCCGCAGAAGTTGCTGAAAACGGTTCTCCCATACTTACTGATGCCTTAGCATATCTGGAATGTTCCGTACAAAATCGGATGGAATCTGGCGACCATTGGCTGGTTTATGCAACTGTTGAGAATGGCAAAGTGCTAAATCAAGATGGTGTTACAGCTGTGCATCATCGCAAGTCAGCAACTCATTATTAATCAACTAAGGGCTTTCCAAGAAATAAATTATCCATTTTGTGGGACGGGCAAGATGCCCATCCCACAAGAAAATTTGGGATATTTTTTTATTTGGAACTCCCTAACCTCGTTGTATTGGCCAGTTGCAAGCCGTCTTATCAAAGGGATAATCAACTCCAGCAAGTAGATGAAAGCAGACTACTTAGAGGAATCGCTTCTCCGTGAGTTGGAGGAACGTTTGCTTCAAGCGGATGTACGAAAGTCAGCTAAGGATGTTATGGACTTACTTGCTGACGAGTTCATTGAGTTCGGAAGCTCAGGGCGTGTTTTTAATAAACAGCAAATTATCGATAGCTTGCAAAATGAACCCATTGCACCCGTGACTCAAAGATCGATAACAGAATTCAAAACCTTAGTTTTGGCAACAGGGGTTATTTTAGTAACCTATCATATAGTCAGACATCTATCTGGCGAACAGCCTGTTCATTCGCTGCGAAGTTCCATCTGGAAATTTAACAACGATCGATGGAAAATAATTTTTCATCAGGGGACTCTGGTTAGAGAATCATAGTGTAGTGCAGGTTTTGGATAAAAAAGGCTCAAGCATTTCTGCCTGAGCCTTTTCTAGATTCAACTAAATGACTTTCGCTTATTTAGCTTAGTAGCGGCCACCACC